>JACIWW010000022.1 GCA_014360905.1 Chloroflexota bacterium | reverse complement strand
ACCGAAAACGTGTTGGACACGCTGCACATACCGATACCTACTTAGAAAGGAGCGAGGCAGCCTGGTGTCTTTATCATTTGATAGAACCATCACGTGTCAGTGACATTATCATTTGATTTTGCGCGAACTCCACCCTCATTCTATGCTTCACGTTTTCAGCCTTGCGTTTCTAGATCAAATGAAGCGCTGCAATCACCGGGGCGAACAACGAAGAAACCAGGGACATCACGGTGATCAGCGTGTTCATCGAAGGGCCGGCCGTGTCCTTGAAAGGATCGCCTACGGTGTCGCCGACGACGCTGGCTCGGTGTGCATCAGAGCCAGGACCACCGAACTCGCCTGATTCGATGAACTTTTTAGCATTGTCCCACAAGCCGCCGGCATTCGCCATGAGCAGGGCGAAAATCACACCAGTGAAGATGCTTCCACCTAAAAAGCCTCCCAGTGCCTCAGGGCCAAGGACAAAGCCCACTATCAGGGGCAGGACCACCGCTAGAAAAGCAGGCAAGACCAGAGAGCTCAGGGCCCCTTGTGCCGCCAGGCTGACACAGGATGTATAGTCCGGTTTTTCTGTGCCCATCAGGATGCCAGGTCTTTGGCGGAACTGGCGACGAATTTCCTCGATCATCTTGAAGGCATTGTTAGTCACCGCAAGCATGGTCAGTGCACTGAAGAGCGGCGGTGTCATTGCTCCCAGCAGGGTTCCAGCAACAACCACTGGGTCGCGCAGGCTCAGGTACAACTGTACTCCTCTTATGCCCACTACCTGAGCATAGGCAGCAAAGAGGGCCAAAACGGTAAGCGCGGCTGCGCTGATGGAGAAGCCTTTGGTAATCGCTTTGGCCGTGTTTCCCGCCGCATCGAGCACATCGGCAGTTTCGATCACATCGTGCGACATGCCGGACATCTGGGCAATGCCGCGCGCATTGTCCACGATAGGACCGTAGGCATCTGCGGAGACGATCATCCCGCTAATGGTTAACATGCCCACGGCGCTAATGCCCACGCCATAGATGCCATCTAACCCTGCACGGGCAGTCAGAAAATAGGCGACGAGAGTGGCAATGGCAATGCCTACGATGGGGGGTACAATGCTGATCAATCCGTAACTGAAGCCAGTGATGATATTGATCGCCGCTCCAGAGTCGGAAACCCGCGCCGTCTCCAATACCGGACGCCGATCAGGGGAGGTATAGTAATCAGTGGTGAAGCCAATCACCACACCTGCAATAAGCCCAGCTAATGTGGCCCACAACACGCCCAAATTATAATTGCCTATAACAGTTACCAACGCTGCTAGCAGGGCAAAGATCAGGGCGGTGAAAATGGTACCACGATTGAGTGCCTGGCCCGGCCTGCCGTCCTTGCCCACGCGGACAAACTGCAAGCCAACGAGCGATGCGATGATGCCTAACGTGCACAGGACGAGAGGAAATACCGTATAGCGTACCTGAAGCGCCGGACGGTCTGCAAAGAGCGCTGCGCCAAGCAGCATCACTGCTACGGTGCTAGCCACATAGCTATCGAAAATGTCCGCTCCCATGCCGGCCACGTCACCCACGTTATCACCAACGTTGTCCGCGATCACGGCTGGATTACGTGGGTCATCCTCTGGGATGCCTACTTCGACCTTGCCCACTAAATCGGCGGCGATATCCGCTGTTTTGGTGTAGATGCCGCCCCCTGCTTTGGCCAGCAGTGCCAATGTGGATGCGCCAAAGCTGAAGCCAAGGATCACCTCCGGATCACCGCTCAGCAGATAGGTAACGCTCATGCCGACGAGCCCTAGCCCTACGGTGGCTAATCCCATCACCGCGCCACCGTTGAAAGACACCCGAAAGGCACGGCTGAGGCTTTCTCCAGCAGCGGCTGCCGTGCGCACGTTCGCGGACACCGCCACGCGCATCCCCATGTACCCAGCGACTGCGGAGCAAAGCGCACCGGTGACAAAAGCCAAGGCCATGCTTGTGCCACGCAGTGGTTCGAACTGGATTGTCTTTAGCCCCAGGTGCTCAATGTCAAAGCTGAAGACAAGGGCAATGACAATACCCAGGCCAATTGCTAGTAAACCAAGCGCCAGGTACAAACGGCGCAGATAAGAAGTGGATCCTTCGCGGATCCAGGAGGCGATCTCCTGTGCCCGTGCCGGCCCGGGATCTTGTTGTTCCACCCAACGGTACAGCCAAATTGCTGTGCCGACAGAGACTGCTCCTGCCAGCGCGGCGGTGAATACCCATAATTGCATCACATCCACTCCTCCATACGTACACACTAAAGACTCGAAGCGCTGAAACGCTAAGAATCCTTCGTGTCTTTGTGGCACAAACACAGCCCCAAGCGTCAAAGCAGCATACTCCATGTCGCTCCGACTCGCTGCCCCGACGATGAGGCTGGATTAGTTGTCCGTTATCACTCACTGTTTGCGGATCAGCCTTGACTTCGGGCAGTAGCCTTCCATGGGTTGCAAACCAGCAGAAGCTGATGCTACTTCTACATTTGCATGGAACGCCACCAGAGATAGTGCTTTTGGCGCAATTCATCTGGCGAGGGCATGGGGAAGTAGATGAGTTGTTGCTCATTCCCCACGAACACCCCGTCCTTGATCATGCGATATGGAAAGCGAACGGGTTGAATGCGGTTGACCATCTTGGCGCGAACGGTCTTGGTCTTGAGTTCTATCAAGCATTGTCGCAGGTGCTCGATGTTGGAATAAGGCAAATCCTTTACCGCCCCATGCTCTGGGTCATAGGCCAAATCCCCTAGTTTCAGCTCGACGAAACACACTGCAGGGAGAGAGAGCAAGCTAATGGGTGTCTTGACAATGAGCTCGTAGAACTCGCGCGGGCCAAGAGCACTAGCCACAAGAGGATGCACTGGCGCGATCTCCTGATAGAGGTGCAGCCCGCTGTCCTCCTTCGGAAACTCCGTGGACGGCTCCAGAGCCAATGATCGTCCATCTTGTGTTACCAGATACAGTTTCTTCAGTGCATCCAAGGAGACATGCTCCAACACACGGTAAACGGAGATGTAAATGGAGCGTTTGGGGCTGCCATCTTCGTGCGGCACGCAACGACGCAATCCTTCGTCAATGCGGAAGTAGGGATGGCGAAAGGCGGGGTCAACCTCGAAGAAGATGGCTTGTTCGCGCGCTCTTTTCTGCGTGCCACAGGCATAATACGCTCCAAACTCCTCCGGTGGCAACATCGAAACAATGAGTGCCTCTGGTATCAAGGACAGGTATAGATAACACACAGCAACCTCTCCCTCCTTTGGGTTCGAGTTGGCGGCCAGTCCTGCTCTGCTCCTGGAACAAATTATACCATGGCTTATGTCCAGAACAAATCTGCCTAACACAGCGTTCACCCTGCGAGCTGTCGCAAAGAAGGCACTTTAAGGAAAACAAACACAGCGAAGGCTAGAGTGATGCCCGCCCCAATGGCCACACTCGCAACTACGCCAAAAGCCTGGGCAAGGGTTCCCGCCAGTAGGCTGGAGAAAGGCATTGTGCCAAAAAAAGAAAGCGTGAAAACTGCCATCACTCGCCCACGCAGCGAATCAGGGACGAGGGATTGAATCAGGGTGTTGATGGTGGCACTCTGGATGACAAAAGTCAGGCCAACTAATGCCAGACAAACCAAAGAGAAGGTGAAAGAGCGGGTAACTGCGAACAGCAGGATAAGCACAGGAAAAAGCAGACTGCCTGCTGTCAGCAGCCAGCCCTTGTGGTGGAACGAGCCTAGCGAAGCAACCAGTAGAGAAGCGACTAGCGCTCCCATACCCGTGGCCGCATTCAGCATGCCTAGGCCAGTTTCGCCCACACGAAGCACGTCAACGGCATAGACTGGCAGCAGGACAGAGTAAGCCAGGCCAAAAAGCGAGGCGACACCAATCAAAGCAATCATCGCCATTACCTCGATGTTGTTGCGGATATAGCCCAAACCGGCTTTGATCTGCATAAGGAGCGGCTCAGAGTGCCTTGCTTGTTCAACGTGAGGCAGGCGCATCAACCAGAGGGCCACAATCACGGCAAAGAAGGTAACCCCATTGAGAGCAAAACACCATGCCGCGCCCAAGCTAGCCAGGATGATACCACCTACCGCCGGCCCGACAATGCGCGCCATATTGAATATAGTGGAATTCAGCGCAATAGCATTCAACAAGTCGCGCCGATCATCTACCATGTCTACGCTCATTGCTTGGCGGGCAGGTGCATCGAAGGAGTTCGCCATACCCAGCACCATAGCCAGCAATGCGATGTGCCAAACATGCAGCGCTCCCGTTGCTGTCAGTGCAGCAAGCACAAAGGCTTGCATAGTCATGACGGTCTGGGTGGCCAGGAGCAGAGTACGTCGGGAAACACGGTCCGCTAGAGCGCCAGCAGGCAACATGAGGAACAGGGTAGGGAGGTTGCCGAAGAAGGAGATCGTGCCTAAGGTCAACTTGGACTCGGTTAGTTCATAGACCAGCCACCCCTGCGCCACCCATTGCATCCAGGTGCCCATGAGCGAGATGGTCTGGCCAAAGAACCACAGGCGGTAATTGCGATGTCTCAGCGCGGCAAAAGTAGCAGGCATTTGCCAGCGCCGGTTTGAAGTGGAATAAATTGTCCGTTGCGGCATCCGCGTTTTTTCTTGACAGCAAGACAGAAAGCGTCTATTCTAGCTACCCTACCACAATATAGAGCAGAATCGTCTCGTTGTCAATCGGAACGCGGTGGGGTTGGGACATTAGGGAAGAGAGCGGCTAAAAGAGCCACCCTACTGAAGAGTTGCTCCCATGGTCATCCCAAGCCTCCCTCCAATTACACCGATGCTGCATTCTGGTGTATCATACTTCTGCAAAAGGAGACGCACTCGCTACAAGGAGGGATTACTATGTTGCAGGAATTCAAAAAGTTCGCCATGCGCGGTAGTGTCATTGATTTGGCTGTTGGCTTTATCATGGGTGCTGCGTTCAACAAGATCGTCACTTCGCTGGTCAATGACGTCTTGATGCCACCCATTGGACTGCTGTTGGGCAAAGTAGACTTTTCCAACCTCTACATTAACTTGTCCGGACAGCACTATGACTCTCTGGCCGAAGCCCAAGCGGCCGGTGCTGCAACACTGAACTATGGCTTGTTCATCAACACAATCATCGAATTCGCAGTCGTGGCTTTCGCGCTTTTCCTGCTGGTGCGACAAATCAATCGGATGCAGCGCGCTGCTGAACCCACTACGCCAACGACGAAAGAGTGTCCCTATTGTTTCAGCAGCATTCCCATCAAGGCGACGCGCTGCCCGAATTGCACGTCTCAGTTGGAAGGATCTGCGTAGAACCTAACACAAACATGGTACGTAGAACGCAATGCGTAAAACGTAGTTGGTGTCTACGAGCCCTTCCCCATCCGGTATAGCTTGGAACCGCAAACCGGGCAGGTGCCCCTGACCGCGTGTCGGCCATTCTTCAAAACAACCTGTTCTGGATTCTTGATTTCCTGCTGCTTCTTGCACTTGAAACAATACGCTTTCATTTCAGTCCTCCCTCAAATTTTGAGGCAACAATCTGCCCGGTTGCCCAGATGCATTATACCGCAATGTAAAGTAAACCAAAAACAGAGCACACAACATGAAACTCATAAAAACGAAAGCCACCCAATTTGCCTACCGCCGCAGGCTCTCTATAATCCCAATTATGGCTTCCTCGGTTGCTACGGTGCTACAAGAACTGCGCTTAAACCCGCGCTTTGCAACACAGATCACTGCCTGGCAGCGTTTGCCGGCTCGGCCTGGGCGGTTTAGCCCTGTGCCCGATGGCCTGGAACCCCAGTTGCAGGAGGCTTTGCGCCGACAGGGCATTCAGCAGCTTTATGCGCATCAGAGCCAGGCCATTGCTGCTGCCTTGCGCGGAGAGGATGTGGCCGTCGTCACAGGCGCGGCTTCGGGCAAGACGCTGTGTTATAACGTGCCCGTGCTCAATGCCTTGCTGCGCGACCCTCAGGCACGGGCGCTGTACCTCTTCCCTACGAAAGCTCTGGCCCAGGATCAACTTGCCGCCTGGCAAGGGATGAGCCAGGATTTACTTCCGCCAACAACAGCCGCTACATACGATGGCGACACGCTGGCCTCTGTTCGGGCACGCCTCCGCGAGAACACCCGCGTGCTCATCACTAATCCTGATATGTTGCATGTGGGTATCCTGCCCCATCACACCCGCTGGGCAACCTTTTTTGCCGGCCTGAAGTACGTCGTCATAGATGAGATGCACGCCTACCGCGGCGTATTTGGCAGCCATGTGGCGAATCTCCTGCGTCGCCTGCGCCGCATCTGCCGCTTCTATGGTGCGCACCCCACCTTTATCTGCTGCTCGGCGACCATTGCCAATCCTCAGGAGCTGGCCACTCTGCTTGTGGGACGGCAGGTGTTGCTGGTAGATGACGATGGCTCGCCGCGCGGTGAACGCCATGTGATCCTCTATAACCCGCCGTTGGTGGATCAGGCGCAGGGAATACGCCGCAACCTGCTCCTCGAAACCGCTACCGTGGCTGACTTTTTCCTGAGCAAGGGATTGCCGACCATCGTCTTCAGCCAGGGGCGGCTGTCCACGGAACTGCTGCTCACCTACCTACGCCAGGCGGCGGAGAAGCGCGAGCAGCCTCCCGGCAGCATCCGTGGCTATCGCGGCGGCTATCTGCCGCGCGAGCGGCGCGCCATCGAACGCGGTTTGCGCGAGGGGAAGGTGCGTGGCGTGGTGAGCACCAATGCCCTAGAGCTAGGGATAGATATTGGCGAGTTAAGCATTTGCGTGCTGGCGGGCTATCCAGGCACCATTGCCAGTACCTGGCAGCAGGCAGGTCGGGCAGGACGGCGGCAGGATGTCTCGGCTGCTGTGCTCGTTGGTGGGCCGTCTGCGCTGGACCAGTACCTCCTGTCGCACCCATCCTTTTTCTTCGGGCGCACGCCTGAGGAGGCACGGTTATCGCCAGACAATCCCTTCCTGCTGCGCTCGCATCTCAAGTGTGCTGCTTTCGAGCTGCCCATTGCCGACGACGAACAGTGGGCTGGAGACGTAGATGTCCCTTCGCTCCTGAAAGAGCTGGCCGAAAGCGAAGGGGTGCTGCGCTACTCACGTCAACGCTGGTACTGGATGAGCAACTACTATCCGTCCCAAGAAGTGTCTTTGCGTACCGCCACGCAAGATCATTTTTCCATCGTCGAGAAGGGCAGCGGACAAGTCATCGGACAAGTGGACAGTCTCAGTGCACCCATGCTGATTCACCCCGGCGCCGTGTACCTCCATGAAGGGCAATCCTACCTGGTCGAAGAGCTGGACTGGGAGGAACGCCTCGCGCACGTGCGCGCTGCCAAGACTGATTACTTCACCACGGCAGACCTGTCCATGCAGGTGGAGGTACTGCGCGTGCTGGAGTCATCGTCAGAGCAGGCTACCTCGCGCGTGCATGGAGAAGTGCGCGTGCGCACCAAGGCCGCTCATTTCCAGCAAATCGCCTGGTACAACCACAAAAAACTAGCTACCCTGCCCCTTGACTTGCCGGAGCAAGAACTGCTAACGACCGCCTACTGGTTGAGCCTGGGCGAGGAGGTGGTGACGGCAATGCGCGATCTGGGTGATTGGACCATTGCGCCCATCGTGTCATATGGGCCCAACTGGGCAGCGCAACGCCGACGCGCACGGGAGAGGGACAGGTACCGTTGCGTTCACTGTGGAGCACCAGAACCACCCGACCGCGAACACGATGTGCATCACATTCGTCCCTTCCGCACCTTCGATTACCGCCCCGGGCAGAACGAGAACTATCTCGCTGCCAACGACCTGTCCAACCTGGTGACCCTATGCTCAGAGTGCCACCGCCGCCTGGAAACGGCACGCGCCATGCAAGGCACGCTGGACGGTTTGGCCAACCTGTTGCGCGCCCTGGCACCGCTTTATCTCATGTGCGAGCCGCGCGACTTGGGCGTAACGGCTGATCTGGATTTCCCCTTCACACGTGCGCCGACGGTGGTGATATACGATGCGGTACCCGGTGGCGTAGGCTTCAGCGCTGCGCTGTACCGCTTGCAAGATGATCTGCTGCGAGCTTGCCACGAATGGGTGCGTCAATGCCCCTGCGAGGAAGGCTGCCCGGCCTGCGTAGGCGCGCCGGTGGAGATAGGTATGGGGGCTAAGGAGCGGGTGAAACAGTTGCTGGAATGGGTACTTGAGTAGTCTTTTAACCGCAGAGGTGCACCCCTAATATCTGATGGATCTGGGAGACTCGTCAGGTCTAGAGGGCGGCTTTTTAGTCGCCTACCTAGTCAACTACAAGGGCCAGAGGCACGTTCTCACGCCATGCCATCAACGAATAGCTGTGCCAAAAACGAATGAACGAATCTCAGTCCATTCGTTCCCCCATTTGTTGACGACCGTTACCCCAACTGCTCTCAGCGGACCACAGTCTGCCGTCACTTTTGGCGCAGACTGTGGTCCACGCCAAGCGTCAGAATGAACTTCCTTCGTGCCTTTGTGTCTTTTTGGTGAACTATCAAAACTGATGCATCGTGCGGTTGATGATGTCGTCCTGAGTTGCCTTGTCCAGGGTAACGAAGAGTGCACTGTAGCCAGCGACACGTACCACGAGGTCACGATATTGTTCAGGATGCTTCTGCGCCGCCAGCAGCGTCTCCGTGGATACCGTGTTGAACTGCACATGCCAGCCTTTCAGCATCTGAAAGCCGCGCAGCAACTGCACCAGGCGCTGTAGCCCCTCCTCGGTACGCAAGCTCTCTGGCGACAGCCTCAGGTTCAGCAACTGTGCAATCATCTTGATCGTGGGAAGCTTGGCAACGGATTGCATCACCGCAGTTGGACCCTTTGTATCCGTGCCATGCACGGGCGAGACGCCCTCTGCAATCGGCTCACCGGCTCTCCGCCCATCCGGCGTGGCGCATACCGGCTGTCCCAGTGGAACATTGGCGGAGATGTTGGAGGTAGAGCCAACGTAAGTGCAGCCAATGGGTCCGCGCCCATAGCGTGTGGTGCGATAGGCTTTGATGTCTTCTAGATAATCGCTCAAGACCTTAACTGCCAGTTCATCCACTTCATCCAGATCATTGCCGTATTTCGGCGCGGACAGCAGCCGCTGCCGAACCCGCTCTCCCTCCACGCCAGCAAAGTTGGTTGCTAACGCTTTCATGATCTGCTGGGCGCTGAGCACTTTGTCCTCGAAAACGAGTTTCTTCAGCGCCATCAGCGCATTGGCCACATTCGCCAGGCCCGATTGCAGCCCACTGACCACGTCGTACACAGAACCGCCTTCCTTGATCGTCAAGCCGCGGGCGATGCAATCGTCCACCAATGCCGAGCAAAAGGCATCGGGCACCAACTCTTCCAGCGCGAGGTCGGCGGTGGTGTCCATCACGACATGGGCGTGAGTATAGAAGCGGAGCTGGTCGAGAAAAGCGTCATAGAGCTCATCAAAGGAGCGGAAAGTGAGCAAATTCCCACGCCCGGGGTGCAGGCAAACGCCTGTGTTGGGATCACGCCCATCGTTGTATGCCAGCTCCAGTACCTTCAGCAAGTTCAAGAAGCTCATGCCGGTGTTGCGATAGCCCCATTTGCCTGGGACAGCGGCTTCCACGCAGCCCACGATAGCATAGTCATAGGCGTCTTCTGGACGCACTCCCTTTTCCAACAAGGCCGGGATGATAATCTCGTCGTTCTTCATGGCAGGCATGCCAAAGCCAAGGCGGATGGTGCATGCACACTCCATAAGGAAACGCTCAGGCGTGCGCGCGTGATAGCGTGCGGAGACGTTGGGCTGTGTCAGACGGGTCTCCTGGATGGTGCGCAACACGGCATACGACAGCTCGTTCGTGGCATCCCGCCCATCGGGCGTTTGCCCACCAATGGTGACATTTTGGTAGGTGGGGTAGCCAATGCCAAAGCGCGTATGTGCCCAGGGACGGATCTTGTTCACCGAGAACAACTTGAGCCACAGACATTGCAGGACTTCCAACACCTCTTCTTCGGTGAGACGGCCTGCGGCGACATCTGCTTTGTAAAATGGGTAAGTGTATTGGTCGAGTCGGCCCATGGAAAAGGAATGGCCATTGCTCTCGATCTGCGTGATGAGATGCACAAACCAGGCGGACTGTATCGCCTCGTACCAGGTGCGTGGTGGATGAGCAGGAACCCAGCGGCAGGTTTGGGCGATGCGCTCTAGTTCCGCTCGACGTTGCGGGTTCAATTCATGCACCGCCTGGCGCTCCGCCTCTTCGGCATAGCGGGCAGCAAAGCGTATCGCTGCATCAATGGTGATGAGCACCGCTTCCAGGAAGAGACGCTTCTTTTGTTCAGCAGCGAGATAAGGATTCAACCGTTGCAGAGCGGCTTCCGCCTCTTGGCGCACGCCCAGCAAGCCCTTCTCCATTAGCTTGCGGTAGTTGACGATGATATGCCCATCGCCAGATGTAATATTGCCGCGCCCAGAGATGACGCCGATCTCCTGGGCTTGGCGCACCCAGTTAGGCAGGGTCGCCATGGCACGGTCGAAGAGGGTGCGCCCACGCCAGTAGGGCAGAATATCTTCCAACAGCTCGCGCCTGACCTCAGGATGAACGAGAAACAGGTCTGCCGCACGCGTAGCAAATTCGTCTATCTCGGTCTCGATCCAATCTACCGAATACTCCGGGAAGATGGGAGCGGCACGCGGTTTGCTGGCCTGGTTGCCGACGATGAGCTCTCCTTCGCCTATGTAGATGCTCATGTTATCCAACACGTGTGCCAGAGCCTTGGTCCGCCGCAACACTGGCGGGTCTGCCTCATGGGCACGGCAAGCTTCGGTAATATAGCGTGCCCGTTCCACGCATACTTCGGGCATAGTAGCCAGCAATGCTTCGCGCATGCGCTGGATGCGTTCCGTAGTGCCCGCCCGAGGACGAGCCATAACCAAATCTGCTCTTGCTTCGACTTCTGTCGCCATTGGAATCCCTCCCTTAACCACCCACTTTGACGATCAAGCCATGGCTGCGGATGATCTCCGCCAACGTCTCTGCCTCCCCTTCCTTCATGGGCGGTACTCCCGTCATCGAATAATTGCGTCCCAGTGCACCATACTTGGCTCTGCCCAGCGTATGATAGGGCAGGAGATGGATTTCTGCAATGCCGAGGCGGGAAGCAAAGTCAGCAAGCTGGTGCAAGTGTGTTTCATCCGTATTGAACCCCGGGATCAGTGGAAAACGCAAGATCACATTGGCTCCTGCTTCTACCAGCCGCTGTACATTCTCTAGAATGAGCTCGTTGCCTGACCCTGTGGCCTGAAGATGCCGTTTCGTATCCATGTGCTTGATGTCGTACAGCACCAGGTTCAGATAGGGCAGCAGCATTTCCAGCACCTCCCAGGAAGCCTGGCCGCAGGTCTCCAGCGCGGTATGCAAGTGCTCCGCCTTGGCGAGGCGCAGCAGCGCCAGGGCAAACTCCGGTTGGCTTGTGGGTTCGCCGCCCGTCAAGGTCAAGCCGCCCACCGCTTGGCCATAGAAGGCGGCATCGCGCAGGACCTCTTGGAGCACCTCGCCCGCGGTAACCACCCGCCCGATGAGCCGCAATGCTCCTGCAGCACAGACCGGCATACACTGGCCGCAATAGTCACAGCGCCACTCATCGCGGACTATTTTCCCCTCTTTCAACTGCAACGCTTCCTGGGGGCATACGTCCAGGCAATCGCCGCAACCAAAGCAATTGGCTGGGAACACAGCCACTTCTGGCGTGGGCCGCTGCGATTCTGGATTGCAGCACCAATCGCAGCGCAGGGAACAGCCTTTGAAAAAGACGTTGGTACGCAAGCCAGGCCCATCGTGGAGGGAGAAACGCTGCAAATCGAAGATGATGCCCGACGTCTGCTCAAGCGTGGCACGCAAGGCGGGATCTAACACTTCTGACACACAACTCATGTCGCTCAAACCTTGTGAACCACGCCTTCTACTTCGGCACCAGGGTTAGCAAGCCCTCCATGTTCGCCACGATGTCTTCCTTTTCGTACAGCATCGGGTGATGCCGCACGTCCTGCCAGGATGTGATCATGTCTCCGTAGTGTTTATGTAGAGGCTGGCCTGACTGGCCAGTGGTGTGCTGCGAGCGAGAGTTGTGCCATTCCCCAACATCAATGATCTGGCGGTACGAGGCGACCACGCGCACGGTAAAATCACCACGCTTGTAGCCTGCATTGTCGACCGTCTCTCCGCTGCCACAAGCTGGCACCGGGCCACGATTGAAAAGAAGATGGAGGGGCTTGACACTGCCCAGAGGGTGCTCAAAGAGAGCAACATGCACCTTGCCCCACGCCCATTGAGCTTCTTTGTTGCCTATGAGATCGCCAAACCTCCTGCCCCAGAACTCCATGGTCTCCGCCATGCTACGGCGCAGGACGTCATCGCGGGTTTCCACTTCAGGCGTGGATACGTCATCAAACCAGGAACTGCTCGCATTGGGGAATAGGTTCAGCAAAGCCGATGGGAAGCCAATGAACTCGCTCTCCTTGATGCCTGCTTCTTTCAATTCATCGCCAAAGCTGTTGACCAGAAGCCGCCACAACAGTACCTCCATGATACCTGCACTACCACTATCGCTCTCCAGACGTCCTTCCCATTCCTTCAAGAACTTGAATGCCCGCTCCTGCCGCCAATCCGCCGGCCCCAATTGCAACACATAAGGCAGCAATTTGCTCCCCGGGATGGAGTAAGTATCTGCCTGAATATCCCGGAAATCATCCAGTGTCAGCTTGTCTTTGGCTTGCAGAAGATCAATGATGCGTTGGGCACGGAATGGTTCAGCCCATTCGTCTGAAATGAAATAGGGGTAGTCATCTGGAACCACTTTGTGGTTAGCAGTAACGATATAATGGGTAGGCGGATTGAAAACGAAAGGCAATTCCTCAAAGGGTATATAGCTAGTCCATTCATACTCGTCCGTCCAGCCAGGAACTGGCAGCAGCCCCTTGCCCTTGCCTCGGATGGGAATATTGCCCGGCATCTGGTAGCCGATATTGCCTTCGATATCTGCATAGACAAAGTTCTGTGAAGGAGCTTGCCAGTAGCGCAATGCCTCACGAAATTCTTCCCAGTTGCGGGCGCGGTCTAGGAGGTAGACACTGTGCAAAAGTTGCCCACCTTCGAGCGCCGTCCAGCGCAGTGACAATACGTCTTTTGCCTCAGGCACGACTGGTGTCATGATCGGGCCATGACGCGTGAGGCGCACAGTCAGCTTCTCCGGCTCCGCGCGGCCCTTGACCCTGATTTCCTCTTCGATAACGGTCATATCTTCCCAAGCACCCATGTATTCGTATTGATTGGCGTTGTCAGGATTGACTTTCTCTACATAGAGGTCTTGTACATCGGGGCCGACATTGGTCACACCCCAGGCAATATAGCGGTTGTGACCGATGATTACGCCCGGTACGCCCGGAAAAGACGCACCCACGACATCCAAGCCATCACCTACCAGGTGGATTTCATACCAGATAGAGGGCATTTGAATGCCCAAATGGGGGTCATTGGCCAGCATGGGCCGACCGGTCACCGTCTTGGTGCCATCCACGACCCAATTATTGCTACCTAGATAGGGCCCGTGCATGCCGATCAATGCCTTGACCTGCTGATAGCCTTCGAGAAGCTCTTCATCGCAATAGGCATAGCTCTTCGCCTCTGGCGGGATGATAAAGGGACCCTCATCTGGGTAGGGAGGCACCAATTCACGCACCTTCTCTTCTCCCAGAGCTGAAAGGATCTTGGCCCGCAGCAATTCAGATTCCCAGTTGCCACCCAGATTCATGCACATCACTTTGCCCCAGGCCAGAGTGTCTGCGGGCGTCCATGGTTCTGGCTGGAAACCCAACAGGGCGAATTCCAGAGGGAGCCGGTCGAGGTGAGTCGTGATGAAAGCGTTTACGCCATCCGCGTAGGCCTGCAATATGGCGATTACTTCGGGGGGCAAAACCTGCAAATCCGCCTGTGCGGCACGGTACAGACCGATGGTGCGCAGGAAGCGATCGGATTTCAGCGTGGCCTCGCCGAGCACTTCGGAGAGACGCCCAGCTCCAATACGGCGGTTGAACTCCATCTGCCACAGGCGATCCTGCGCATGTACGTATCCTTGGGCGAAAAAGAGGTCATGCGCATTTTGGGCAAAGATGTGCGGCACCCCCCACTTATCACGGTACACTTCCACGCGGTCTTGCAAACCAGCAACCTGCAATGTGCCATGGGTCTGCGGAAAACTGCGGCGGACGAACAGGTAAGCCACGCTACTCACGAGCAAGACAAGCACCAATACCACTATTAGAACGCTCAGCAGGATCTTGCGCAGCAATCGCATCGTGCCCCTCCTTTATGTTGATGATTTCTACTTACCTTCCTCGTGCTTCTGGCAATCGGGACAAATGCCAAAGATAGCGATATGCTTCATAGCTGGTTCAAAACCATATTGCTTGCACACATTCTCGAACAGGGGGTCAAGGGACGAATCGGGAAGATCGAGCACCCGCTTGCAGTGGATACAAACGAGGTGATGGTGAGGATGATCCGCTATGTACTCGTAGACATGGCCCTCACCACCCAAATCCGTCTCAGCAACTAATCCGACCTGTTTCAACCATTGCAGGTTGCGGTATACCGTGGGAATAGTAAGGGTCGGGTATTGGGGTTTGAGGCGCTCCAGCACCTCATTTACCGTCATGTGGCCTGGACCGGTTTTGATGACCTCCAAAACTGCCAGGCGTTGCGGTGTCAGGCGATACCCTTTATGGCGCAGGCGGCGCGCCATTTCCCAGTGGTGGCTCACGATAGCGTCTCCGAGAATATCAGGTTGGTGATGCACCTGGAGCGCTGAGGCGCTCACGACAAGCCTCGTTGCAAGCAACGCCCCTGGGGCGACTCGAACGCCCGCACACGGCTCCGGAGGCCGCTGCTCTATCCTCTGAGCTACAGGGGCTGCAGCCCATTATAGTGTAGAAGCAGTCAGAACGCAAAATGCCGGATTGGCGTTGCGTTTTAACCAAGGGAAGGGCAACTGGAAAAGCCTCGGTTGGGCAATCACAAGCATTGTCCCTACAGATGCCAATGGGATGTAGGGGCGAATCTTGTACTCGCCCCCAATTGCAACCTTGCGTAGGTCTCATCGTCATTCTGAGGAGCGCAGCGACGAAGAATCTCTGCCTAATTGGGGCAGGGAAAGGGCAGCTGGAAAAGCCACCTTACGTAATCTCTCTTCCGCCCCTACATCGCTATCGCTGTTTCCATTTCCTTGGTATACTGACCGTAGCGCGCCGCACCATTGCACATGGCACGGTGGTAGAAGAGTTTTTGCGCCAGAGGGACGTTGGCAGCATCGCCCTTCCACGCTTTCAGCGGAGGATCCTGCAATGCTCGACCGTACGAGAAGCTCAACTCCCAAGGCGTATCGAACATGGCGTTCATGGCATTGAGATGCTCCGTGGCCTGCTCTGGGCTTTGCCCACCGGATAGGAAGACAATGCCCGGCACTGCCGCCGGTACCGTGCGCCGCAGGCAACGCACCGTTGCTTCTGCCACTTGTTCCACACTCGCTTGCTGGGGGCAATCCTTGCCCGAGAGGACCATGTTGGGTTTGAGCAGCGTGCCTTCCAACACGACGCGGTGCTCGTGCAAAGCGGAAAATACCGCCCACAGCGTAGCGGCAGTCGCTTCCTCGCAGCGCTCGATGGTGTGATCACCGTCCATTAGCACTTCCGGCTCGACAATAGGCACCAACCCCTGCTCCTGGCACAGTGCAGCATAGCGCGCCAGTGCATGCGCGTTCGCGGCAATACAGGCCATGGTGGGAATCCCAGGCCCAATGGTGATGACCGCACGCCACTTGGCGAACTTGGCGCCCATCCCACGGTATTCGATGAGCCGCTCGCGCAGTCCATCTAGGCCTTCGGTGATCTTTTCGCCTGGGAAACCCGCCATGTCTTTGGCACCCGTATCCACTTTGATGCCAGGAATGATGCCTTTTTGGGCTAATACCTGTGGAAACGGTGTGCCATCATCAGCCGACTGACGGATGGTTTCGTCGAACAGGATCACGCCACTGAGGTAGGCTTCAACGCCTGGCGTAGTGAACAGCATGTTGCGGTACGCACGACGGGTTTCTGGTGTGGAGGGGAGGTTCACACGCTGAAAGCGCTTGGTGATGGTGCCGGTGCTCTCATCAGCGGCCAGGATTCCTTTGCCCTTCGCCACAATGGCACGCGCCACTGCTTCCAATTCTTGGTATGCCATCTCTGCACCCCTTTCTCAGTATTCTTACCACAAAGGCACAAAGACACAAACGTTCTCATTTCCCCTGTGCCTTGGTGTCTTCGTGGCTCGCATTTACCGCAGAGAACGATGAGAAGAATTATGGTGTCCTCTGCAGTCTCAGCGTGCTCGGCGGTGACAGCCATATTTTACCACAAAGCCAAGAAAACGCAAGTTTTTCATATTCCTTGGTGTCTTTTGATACAGCCTCTGCGCTACCGCCTATTGCCAAAGCGGCTGGCTGTTGTCCAGCCAAAGTTATTGGAAACGCTCTGCGCGGACAACAGTCCGCACCAATGCTTACTTCCCTTTCTCTTCGGCTTGGATGTATTTCTCCGGGTCCTTGTCGAAGGCAACTTTGCAGCCCTTGGCACAGAAGTAGTAGGTCTTGCCCTTGTATTCCGATGTCGCGATTGCCTTCTCGGGATCGATCATCATCCCACAGACTAAGTCTTTGACTTTTTCCATGTTTTAATCCTCCTGTTTGAGTGATAAGTGACGAGTGATGAGTGATACGTATTGCGTGTCGCGTGATGTGCGGCAGGTTACCCCTTGTGCGATAGGCGCGTGGCAACGCCACCCAGAACGGCCAACAAGATAAGCGCCACGCCCAGCGTCAGGGCGATCAGGTAATTGCGCGCTATGATCGGCTCTATTTGGGGCAGGACGCCAGCCATCATATGGCCGAGCACTCCCGTCAGGCCACTTGCACCTCCAGGCAGGAGCAAGTTCTGCGCCTCTGTCGCGAGCGCCCCTAGCAAAAGGGAGAACACAGCACCCGGCAAGCTCGCCATAAACAGTACCACCCCTGGGCTGCCCAACCGCCCGAAACGGTAACTGAAGAAAATGAGCGGGATGAGCAGGAGCAGACAAATGCCTACCAATAGCAAAAGCGCACGACGTAGATTCTGATGGGTTTTTAACGTGAATAACTCCAGGATGCCAATTCCTCCAGCGAAGTTCTTCCGTATTTCAGGATCGCTTACCTGAGCGGTTAACCCAGTCACACCTTTGCGGTAAAGCGGCGTTGCCACCTGGCGAAAAGCATAAAGGCGTATCTGGCGTGGCGAAAGACCTGCTATGTCTTTTTCACGGATGACGATGGGCAAGCCCGGAATCGGCTGGAGCATTCCATCGGGGCTGGCGCGCAGCGCCTGGCGCATCTGAGCAATCTCGCTCTCGTCATCCAGGCCGCTGCGGCTGAACATGTTGGCAATCATGGTGGCCATGATGTCCGTAGCGGGACGCTCGGCAGTGATCTGGACGAGGTTGAACACTAGCAAGGCCAGGCTCAAGACGAAAACAAGGAGCAATCCTGTCACCCACTTGGCATCTACGTGCCAGTAGGGGCGCGTTTTACGCACATTTTCCTCTTTCATAGGTCCCTTCCTAGATAGAATTTTTACGGTGCGCTACAAGCCCAGCTCAGAGCGCACGCGGATGAAATTGAGCAAGTTATCGCGGGCGACCATGCCAAGCAGTTCATCCTCATCCAGGACAAGAAACTGATTGACGTCTTCCGTGGTCATGCGCTCCAGAATGACATCCAATTCGTCATCGGGATGGACAGTCTTGAGTTGAACACGTGGAATCATGACATCCTGCACGCGAGTGTGCCCCCAGGCTTGGCGAGGCACCTGGCTGATGCGGTGCAACGTCAGCAGACCGTAGAGCTGTCCCCCTTCCTGAACAGGGAAGCAGCGCCGTCCGCTGGGGAGAATGATCTCATCCACCAGCGTGTCCAGGGTCAAATGGGGAGGTATGAACTGGCACTCCGTGGTCATCACTTCGCGCGCTTTATGCCCAGCCAACATCTCGCGCAATGCCACGCGCTGATAGGAAGAAGTAGCCGCATGGTCCAGGAACCAGCCAATGAAGGCAATCCACAATCCGTTCACCCAATTGCCGCTGAAGAGTTGCACCACACCCACGAGGATAAAGCCATACGCCACCAAGCGCCCCAGGTTCGTGGCAATGCGCGTGGCCTGGCGTAGATTGCCGGTCACGGCCCAGACCAGGGCGCGGAAAATGCGTCCGCCATCCAATGGGAAGCCGGGGATGAGGTTGAACAACGCCAGCGAGAGATTGATTACAGCCAGCCAACTCGCCAACGCGTGGAGGTAGGGGCTGAAGGCACGACTCACCAGCCACACGAAGCCAGAGACCGCAGCAATCGCGAGGCTAGTCAATGGGCCAACCAGCGCCATCCAGAATTCTCCTCCGGCCGTTTGCGGCTCATCCGTGATGCGCGCAGCACCACCGAAGATGAACAAGGTAATATCTTTCACCGGCACCCCAGATGCCTCAGAGACTAGACTATGTGCCAGTTCATGGGCGAGAACCGAAGCGAAGAAAAGCACTGACGTCAGTGCTCCTATTACCCAATAGGCAGTCCTCGACCAGCCGGGATACGTGCCCGGGAAATACTGTCCAGCCAGCGACCAGGTTACCAGCACAAAAACAATGAACCAGGAATAGTCCACCCTGATTTCGATACCCAGGATACGACCGATGCGAACAGAACCACCAAACATCTTGTTATCCTCCTTGTGTAACTATCGTGGTGCATGATCACGTGACAAGTGAAGTTTTCACCACCTATACCGTTTCTGCTTTAATGTTTACTCGCCGCAAGAGGTTGGCGTTGCTGACTACAGTAACTGACGAAGTGGCCATCGCTATCTCGGCCAGCACGGGATGCATCCAACCCATCATCGCCAACGGGATCATGACCACGTTGTAGAAGAATGCCCAAAACAGGTTCTGCCTGATCTTGCGAAAGGTGGCTCGGCTGAGCTTCACAGCGCTCACAACGCCTGACAATTCACCCCGCACCAGTGTGACATCGCTGGCTTCGATGGCAATGTCGGTACCGGTGCCAATGGCGATGCCGACGTTGGCTTGCTTCAGCGCCGGCGCATCGTTGATGCCATCGCCGACCATCGCCACCAAGCCAAAGCGCTCCTGCAGCTTGCGAATCTCTGCCACCTTGCCGTCGGGCAGCACCTCGGCAAGCACGTGATCAATGCCCACCTGGCGCGCAATGGCCTCTGCCGTGCGGCGATTATCGCCGGTGATCATGGCAATCTGCACTCCCATCTGATGCAACTCGCGGATAGCCGCCACTGCGTCATCCTTAAGTGTATCGGCTACCGCAATAACGCCCATTGCCTCTAGCCGCTCATCACGGCTGACAGCCACGTACATGACGGTCTTGCCAGCTGCCTCTAGTTCCTCAGCTTTGGACAGCAATGCCGTAATGTCTGCCCCTTCCTCCTCCATCATGAGCCGCGATCCCACAAGCACACGCAGACCATCTACTCTGGCCATCACGCCTTTGCCACGCAACGCCTCGAATTCCTGTGGCGCACTAAAGGGCATTCCCTCGGCGTGAGCCCGTTCCACCACGGCGCGACCAAGGGGATGCTCACTGCCATATTCGGCGCTAGCCGCCAGGCGTAGCAACTCGCGGTTGTCGCCAACGACATCAGTAACTTCTGGTTTGCCCTTGGTGATGGTACCAGTTTTATCAAAAACGATAACCCTGACGTCTTTGAGCGTCTGGATTGCTTCGCCAGAGCGGATAAGGATGCCATTTTCGGCGCCTATGCCACTGCCCACCATCAAGGCAGTTGGTGTGGCTAAGCCTAAAGCACATGGGCAGGCAATGACTAGGACTGAAACGGTGGAGATAATGGCTAACGTGATCACGCCAAGGTCCGGGTTTACCCATGGCAAAAAGGCACCACGCACCAACAACGCGCGCATCACGCCTGGCACAATCATCCAAGCCAGCAACGTAGCAAGGGCGATGCTCATCACTACTGGCACGAAAATAGAGGTCACGCGGTCTGCAAAAGCCTGGATAGGGACTTTGGAGCCTTGTGCTTCGTCTACTAGGCGAATCACCTGTGCCAGGAAGGTATCCTTGCCCACGCGTGTCGCGCGTACCTTCAGCAAGCCCTCCTGGTTCACGGTCGCTCCGATGACTTCATCTCCAGGACGTTTGTTGACCGGCATGGACTCGCCCGTGGCCATGGATTCGTCCACAGCGCTTTCGCCTTCTACTACCACGCCATCGGTGGGTATCTTCTCTCCAGGGCGTACAACCATGATGTCGCCGACGACTACCTTTTCAATGGGCACTTCCACTTCTGCATCGTCTACCAGGACTCGTGCCGTCTTTGCTCCCAGCTCCAGCAACTTGCGGATAGCCTGCGAGGCGCGACCCTTGGCTGTCTCCTCTACATAGCGGCCAGTGAGATGGAAAGCCATGATCATTGCCGAGACCCCCGCATAGTTGGCGACTGGGATGAAGAAGGATGCCGGTCCGGTAAGGAGCGCTACGCCGGTGCCAAGGGTGATCAATGTGTCCATGTTGGCATAGCCATGCAACACGGCGCGGATGCCACTGCGGTAGGTACGCCGACCCACCCAAAACAGTACAGGCAACGCTAGCACTATCATTCCTAGATTAAAAAGCAAGTGGTTGGGCCACATAATCCCCCAGAACATCTCAGGCAACATC
The DNA here is from genome assembly GCA_014360905.1 of Chloroflexota bacterium. Classification (NCBI taxonomy): domain Bacteria; kingdom Bacillati; phylum Chloroflexota; species Chloroflexota bacterium. The sequence continues at coordinate 31,261 of JACIWW010000022.1, read as the reverse complement.
CATAGCAGCACGGGGATGGTGAACGCCCAGGCTACCAACATGCGGAAACGCGCTGCAGCCATTTTCTCTGCGACTTCATCCCGCTCTTCTTTCTGCTCCCCTTCCGTTGGCATCTCCAGCACTTCATAGCCCGCATCGGCTACTGCGCGGCGGAAATCCTCCATGCCGACCAAGCCCGGGATATACTCCACAGTCGCTCGTTCGGTAGCTAGGTTAACGTTTGCCTCCAGCACGCCATCGAGGCTGCGCAGCGCCTCTTCCACATGTGCTACACACGAAGCGCAAGTCATCCCGCCGATGGGCAAGATGACCTTTTCTGTCCCGACGTCGTAGCCAGCGTTGCGCACGGCCCTTACTATGTCTTCAGTTTTCGTCCGTTCAGGAGCAAAAGCTACTCTGGCCCGTTCGGTGGCCAGGTTCACGTTGGCTTCGCTTACTCCCTCTACTTCTTTCAAAGCCTCCTCGACATGCGCTGCGCAGGATGCGCAGGTCATGCCGCGGATGGGCAAAGTTGCTTGTTTGGGCACGATCGATCCTCCTTATATAAACAGCGTCACCGTTGATTCCCTTGCTTCCTGGATAAAACCTCCTACTCCGCCGCATTCGTCAATCCACTCCTGACGCAGGTCTTCGGGCTTGATGCCCATGATCTCCATGGTCATATCGCAGGCAATGACTTTGCCGCCTAGCTCTTTGAAATCGGCCATCAACTTTTCCAACGAAACCACGTTGGCTTTTTTCATGCGCTGCTTGATCATCCATTTTCCCAAGCCAAGGAGGTTCATCTTCGATAGCGGCCCTTTTTCCAGGCCGGCAGGAGGGAAGGCAAATGCCTTATCCTTGCGCAGGCGCTGCAAACCCCAGAAGGTGAAAAAGATGCTCGCTTCCATGCCCATGGCTAGAGCGCCATTAGCAATGATCAGTGCGCTATAGGCTTTATCCATGTCCCCACTGTGCAGGACAATGGTCAGTTTCTCATTGGTCTTCTTTTCTTCGTCCATTTTGCCTCCGTTCCCAGTAACTCGTTACATGCATGTAGAGCATGCCCTATCTCACCCGCGCACAGATTCTTCGCTGCCCCTTTGCAGTGCTCAGGGCAAAGCTCAGAATGACAATGGAGAAAAGTTCTTTGCTACGCTCAGAATAACAGCAGAAAGTTATGTAAGCATAGGGACCTCAGCAGCACCTATTGCTGCTAGCGCAGCAGGATGGTTGGTTAGATTCACAACATGATGACTGAGTAGATTCGCAACACGATGATTGGGCAGGTTCGCAGCACAAGGCTGCCCCCAGCCACTGCTTTCTCTTGCCCTTCAAGGCAGCATAGATCATTGCTGCAGCACAGCCTACGCCACTGTCCACCTTGATTGCGCCTGTTGGACAGTTGAGCTGACAGGCGCCGCATTCCATACAATCATCAGCGCGGAGCAACACGGCAACGCCGCTATCCAACCCAAATACGCCGTGCGGACAAACCTCGCTGCACAAGCCACAACCAATGCACAATTGCACATCATACTCCAAAGTATTCCATGCGGATGCGCGCATTATGCCCCTCCTAGTACCTGGAATAACTTGACTCCTAGGCTCAATGCAATACCCATGCCAAACATCCAAGCCATGAACGGGATATAGGTGAATATCTCACGCCTCACCCCACTCCGTGAAGTGATGGGAGTCGAGCCGGTGAAATTCAAAGCTAAGAAAGCGGTTACAGGCGGCAAGGCGAGCAAATAAGCTAAAGCAGCGCTCAGCCTGAGCCATGGCGATGTCGCTGTATGGCCATGGAATACGGCCAGCGCAAAGGGCAATGCCATTATCCCGCCTAGGATGAATCCCTTGCTGCTGAAATCGCTCGTTGGCAGCCAGGGCAGTAGGATCGGAAACAATACGACGCCGGCCAGAACTGCTGCCACAGCACTAGCCGCTGCCAGCCATCCGCTGAGGCCATACAACACAGCCACTACAATAAGCGTCGGCACAAACAAATGAACTACCTCCACCGGAATCAGCACCAAGCGGTCAACAAGCGTGAAGCGCACACGGCGCATTTCCTCTGTTGCCTGATGGTCCTTCAGGTACTGCGGCAGGTCTGCCGCCCTTACCGGGCCGTATTCGACTCTGAAGCCCGAACGCCTTCTTACCCCATGCGCCGAAACCCCCGCGGCACCTAACTGTGGCAAGATCAGAATGCGGTGTTTTACCACCCCCGACAAACGCACTGCCTCGATCCTCCGCACCAACTCATCTGTCCCGAAAGTGCCCTTACCTGCGGCACACCAGACATTGATGCCTTCTGTATCCAGTACCAGAATGTAGCCATCTGTGCCAGCCAATGCTGAACGCAAGGCATCGAAACTGAGCGTATAGTTGGCGGTAACAAAGACCGGCGAGTCCGGTGTAGGATGGCCAAGAGCATACAGCCCTGGCTCTACACGATGCCTACTGCGTTTCACGCCACAACGAGCCAAGAAGTGGTCCCAACGGTTCGCCCACGTGATCTCGCTGGTAACTGATCGTACAGGGATATCCGGGCTATTCTCTGGCATAGATTGACTCCAGGTATTCCAACAGCTTATGGAACTCCTCGTGCTTGCCAGGGCCAATGCGCTCGTGCTCGACTTGGGCAAATTGCTCTAACAGCTCTCTCTGTTTCTCTGCCGAGAGGTGCATGTCCGCCATACGGTAGAGGATATTGTCCTCCTTATTGATGTGTTGCCTGAGCAGGACAATGTAGCCCCGCGCATTGGTGACAAAATCAGACGCTGCTTTGCTCTCTCCCGCCTTATAGCGGGAAACAGCTCCGCTCATGCCTTTCACGTACTCACGCCCATGGGTATGCTCGATCAGCATGACGCCGATCGGCCCACCCTCTCTAGGGATGCCTGCCATTTCCATGGCTGGAAAGAGCAAATCTTCTTCCTTGCCATGGTGGCATTGGTCAGCAAAGACGCGAATGAACTCTAAGATGCGCTCCAAATGCTCCGCTTCTACCGCTTTTCCTGCCTCGAGCTTCTGACAGACTTCTTCTAAGATGTTCAGCGTTCTCTCGATGGCGCGATGCTCTTCCATCAACTGTTCAGTAGCTCTCATCGTCTCCTACCTAATGTCTAGCCCTGATTAGAACATGAACTGCACATACTGCATGATGAGCATTTCGTTCAGCGGGCCAAGATGTCGAGAACGAATCACGCCCTCGCGGTCAATGAAGAAACTTACCGGTATACCCTGCACACGGTATGCCCGCGTAACGTTTCCGTCCTCATCCAATAATATATGCATGGTCAACTTTCGTGCTTCTGCGAAAGCCTGTACCACTCCTTGTTTTTCTCCAATACTCACCGATAAGATGACCACATCCTGATTCCGATACTGTTCATGTGCCTTCTGCAGAGCGGCCCGCTCCGCGCGGCAATGCGGTCACCAAGTGGCCCAGAAATTCAGCAGGACTAGCTTTCCGCGCAGGTCGCTCAGCCTCACTTCTGCGCCGCCTAGCTCGCGAAGAGTGAAATCGGGAGCCCGTGCACCCTCGCGCGGCGCCACAGGCGGGTTCGAAGCCAAAGGCGTAGGCGTAGCTGCCCCCCCGCAGCCGGCCAGGACAAGAATCAGCACGGGGCCTATAATCAACAAACGCCAAGCTATCTGCATCGTTTTAGCCCTCAAAGTAGCTTTGCTGTAATGCTTTCAGTATTTCCTTCATCTTCCTTTTTCCCAGCATTCTGAATGATTATTAGCTCCCCATGATAAGTGTCATCGTTAGGCGGTTGCTCTTTGCAGAAAATAGCCCTGTGTTTTTCTCAGTATTTGGGTAGCAGTTACCATTACAGGCACTTCGATCAACGACCCCACAACCATAGCCAATGAAGCTCCAGAACCCAAGCCAAACACAACCATCGCCGTACCGATAGCAACTTCGAACTGTGTACTGGACCCTATCAGAGCAACCATCACTGCATCTTCGTAGCGATAGCGCAGCAGCCTAGCAACCAGATATGTGCTGCCAATCATAAGTACAAAATGCAGGAAGATAGGCACGACGATCTGTACAACAATTAAAGGATACTCCAGGTGCATCTGCCCCTCCGATGAAAACATGAGCACTAACATTCCCAAGAGGGCTGCTTCAGACAATTTGTTCGCCACGGGCAGAAACTGAACAGTAAACCACGATTCACCTTTTAATCATCAGGCGTCGTGACCCTTGTCCAACGGCTAAAGGCAAGCCAACGAACAAAAGCACGCTGAGGGTCACTAAAGAGAATGGCACAGGCACGCCTCCTACCCCTAGATAAAATGTGGCAAGAGGAGCGTATAACAGCAGGGTGGATACTGCATTGATGGCAGTAATCTCAATGCCCTGAACCACGTTACCCTGTGCAAAGGCTATCCAGAATAGCACCATCCCTGTGCAGGGCGCAAGGCCTAACAAGATTGTCCCGGCCCTAAAGTCAGGATTGTGCAAAAAGAGCCGCGCCAAAAGCACCATTAAAGGTGGTGCGACGATCCAGTTGGCGATCAGAGTCAGCAGTGTCGGGCCAACATTGCGCACAGCATGAGTTAGCTCCTCTAACCTAACCTTAGTCATCGTTGGATACATCAGGAAGAACATCAGCACAGCAATAGGAACGGATACCTCTCTAATACGCAGCGAATTGAGGCTGACCACTGCTTCGGGGAAAAGCTTTCCCAAAGCCAGCCCAACAACTCCACAAAGAACGATCCAGACATAAATGTACTTTTCAAAACGGCCAAGTGCTACCTGAGTTCCTCTATTCATCGGTGATTCCTCATTGTTAAATTAAACGCATAGAACTAGTCCTATGCTGATACCTGCTCTAAGAGCGATTACCTTCTCCGCCATCAACGTCGAATGCGGATGGTCCAATCGGTGTCCGAGCCCTGAACGCTCAGCAATTCTGCCTGCAGCGCCTTAACAGCCATGGGGATCTCTTTTTTCGATGCCGGGTGCGTGCCCAGCACTTCGATGATGTCACCTGGTGCAGCTTTTCGCAAAGCTTTGCGCACTTCCACCAAAGGCACCGGGCATGTCTGCCCACGGCAATCCACCACGATGTTGGCCACAGGATACTCGGGGCTTTGTGTGTCAACTCCAGTCTCGGTCATGTTCATCCTTTCACTACTAGCCGACGAATTCCACTTCGACCTGTTTGACATCCCACAGGTGCTGGATCTTTTCCAAAATCTCTTCACGGATGTTGGCAGCGAACTGATGGTCCGATGGCAAGTCTATAGCAATACGGACTACTCCGTCTTGGACTTGGATGTCCTTGACCACCTTTGTACGCACCAAATCCAACCCAACCACGGGGTTCATCACATGCTTCAGGCGTTTTTGCACCACCTCGATAGTAGTTGGCTGCCGTTCTTTGACCAGGCCGTGCTTTTCCTCATAATTCTCGATGGCTGCCAGCAATCCATCCACGGCCAGGATAGAGCAATGGGTTTTGATGGGTGGCAAGCCGCCCAAAGCCTCTGAAGCCTGTTGCCACGTAATCTGCTTGGCTTCATCCAACGTTTTGCCCTTGGCCAATTCTGTGATGATGGAGCCCGTCGCGATGTTCGAAGCGCAGCCATAGGATTCAAACTTGATGTCCTCGATGCGCTTAGTCTCTGGGTTCACTTTCAGGTAGACTGCCACCATATCACCGCAGGCGGGACTGCCCTCGATCGCCTTGGCATCCGGGTCTTCTATTCGCCCCACATTCTTGGGGTTACGAAAATGTTCCATTACTTTCTCACTATATGGTAAAGGCATAGTACCTCCTTACTTACGCCTTACGTTTTGCATGTTACGTAAAGTATCAGGCGAAGAGTGGGGAGCAGGTTGGACGCTTCCCGCTCTCAGCATTCTACTCCTTGCCACGCTCACCCAATTGATGGTCAAGCATGAGCAGGGCCTGACCTTTTTCTCCAGCCATCTTGAGCGTTTCAACGATCTGCGAGGCGTTCTTCTCCTCCTCGACTTGCTCATTGATGAACCACTGCAACATAACCTGAGCAGGATAGTCCTTCTCAGCGATGGCTAGCTCATAGAGTTTGTTGATCAGAGCGGTCACTTTCTGCTCGTGTTCCAACGTGTTTTCGAACACAGCAAGCGGCGATTTGAACTCCACTGGTGGTTGGTCAATAGTTTGAAGCACTACGCGGCCACCACGGTCAACAATGAAATCGAAGAACTTGAGCGCATGTGCCTGCTCTTCTGCAGCCTGCAAGCGCATCCAATGCGCAAAACCAGGCAGATTGTTCGCCTCGAAATAGGCCGACATTGAAAGGTACAAATATCCAGAATACAGCTCGTTCTTTATCTGCTCGTTCATCGCTTCCTGCAATTTTTTGTTTAACATCTTCTCCTCCTCACAGTTTTTTACGTTTTACATTTCACTTTTCACGCTTTTTCCGTTTTTACGTATTGCGTCATTCTTTGCCCAGTGGGCTGATTTCCCGCAGTGCGGTGATCACCTCGGTAATTGCCTCGGCCACGGCTCCAACATCCTCAGGCTTGTTGAAGCGGCCAAAAGTGAAGCGCACCGAGCCGTGTGCCCTTTCGTGATTGCCGCCAATGCCCAGGATGACATGGCTGGCCTCCAGCGAACGGCTGAAGCAGGCTGAACCCGTGCTCACGGCAAAACCGCGCATGTCCAAATGCAGCAAGATGGACTCACCCTCGACAAAGCGGAAAGAGATATTCGCATTCTGCGGCAGGCGCAGCGTCGGGTGGCCATTGAGCCGGGAGTAAGGCACCTGCAATAGCCGCTGCATCAGATCATCGCGCATTGCCTGCAGCCGCACCGTTTCCTCCGGCGTGACCAACTCTACTGCCTTGGCAAAGCCTACGGCACCAGGGATGTTCTCCTCCCCGGGGCGTAAGTTGAACTCCTGAAAACCGCCATCCATCCACTTTGCCAGCGGTGTCCCTTGGCGTACGTAAAGTCCGCCGATGCCCTTAGGGCCATGGATGAGATGCGCCGTTACCGTGATCAGGTCCACTGGAACCTCCCTCACATCCAGCGGCACGCGGGGAAAGCTGTGTGTCGCATCGGTGTGAAACAACACTCCACGGTCGTGACAAATCTGTGCAATAGCTCGCACATCTTGCAGCGTGCCAATCTCCTGATTAGCAGCCTGGATGGAAACCAGGATCGTTTGCGGGGTAATGGCTGCCCGCAATTGGTCTAAATCCACCCGCCCAAACTCGTCCACCTCCAGATACGTTACGCGAAAGCCCTGCTTTTCTAGAGCTCGCGCGCTGTGCAAGACGGGAAAATCCTCAATGCGCGTGGTGATAATGTGCTTGCCCTTTTTCTCGCCCAGAGCCATCGCCACGCCCTTCAAAGCCATGTTGCTCGATTCAGTGCTGCCCGACGTGAAGATGAATTCTTCAGGTGCTGCACCAAGTGCCGCTGCGATCCTCGCACGAGCCTCATCCAGGGCGTCTTTTGCCTCTATGCCTGGCGAATAGCCAAATTGCGAAGTCGCCACGGCATACTTCTCAAAGAAATAGGGCTTCATCGCCTCTAGAACATGCTCATCCAACCGTGTAGTGGCGGCATTATCAAGATAGACGAAATCATCCATCCTCTGTCTCCTTCGCTATAACATCTTGTTTTTGTGTTAGACAGCATTGTTCATCCACGAATGCCACTCTCACCTGCTCAATCCCATTGAGCATCATCACCCGACGCTGGATTTGATCCGAAAAATACTCTATGAAAGGGCATTCGGACTCTGGGAGTGCCAAACGCACCTCCACTTGGTTTTCACGCACTGCTACATCGTGCACAAACCCCAGGTCAACCAGACTAAGCCCTACCTCAGGATCAATCACCTCACGCAATGCGGCTTGGACCCGTTTCATCAGCTCCGCTTCTTCCAGTGTCAGTCGTGGCTTTCTGGCTATCACTTCTGGAGCAAGCTGTGCCAGCTTCTTCTCCATCTCGCGCACCCGTTCCTCGAGGCGGCTCTGCCGCTCGAATGCTTCACTGATCGCTTTCACCACTGGGTCAGGCAGTCTCCCATGCTCCAAATCCACCCCGGTCCGTGTAGGCTCTAGCTGGCCTACCAACCGCGCTGGCACGCCCACTACTGTGGCGCCGGCCGGCACAGAACGTACAACCACCGAGCCTGCGCCGATGCGGGCATTGTCTCCTATGGTAATGGGTCCCAACACAACAGCCCCTGCGCCAATGACGACATTGTTGCCAATCGTTGGATGGCGCTTTCCTTTCTGCAGACTTGTGCCACCCAAAACCACTCCCTGGTACATCAGCACGTCATCGCCAATCTCCGTCGTCTCTCCAATGACCACACCCATACCATGGTCAATGAAGAAGCGTCTTCCGATGCGCGCTCCAGGATGGATCTCGATGCCCGTTAGCCAGCGATTGATGTGCGAAACCAAACGACCCAGAAAGAGAAACCCGTGTCTCCAGAAGAAGTGTGCCACGCGATGTAGCCACACTGCATGCAAACCCGGGTAACAGAACAGAACTTCCCACACCGTCTTGGCGGCGGGGTCCTTATCAAAGACAACTTGGATATCTTCACGAATACGTGCTAGCACAGGTGCTACAGGTTGTGTATCCCGCATCGCATGTTTCATTTTACATTTTCCGTTTTGCTAAGTAGTCCTCAATCGCAGCACGTAGCGCCCGTGGGCCTACGATCGAATCCAACTTGCGTTCTGGCATTTCTCCCAGTGCTTGAGCCACCTTGTCTTCTGTAATCTGCAGTGCTTCCTCTATCGTCTGCCCTGTTGCCATGACCGTGGTCGCGCTGCTGGCGGCAATGGCCACTGGGCAGCCACGTGTACGGTGCTTTACCTCGATGAGGCGGTCGCCCTCCACGCGGATCCAGAAATGCGCTACGTCTTCAGGGCACTTGTCGCCACCATGCCCGATGCCGAAACCATCGGCATTCTCAATGGAGCCGACGTTCTGCGGGTGTTGAAAATGCTTCAAGATTTCTGTGCTGTACATGCTCTACTCCCCGGCAAAGAGTGGTGTGCTCAAATATCGCTCCCCTGTATCCGGCACGATGAAGACGATCCATTTTCCTTCGTTCTCCGGCCTGGCCGCCACTTGCAGTGCCACATGGGCAGCCGCACCGGCGGAGATGCCTGCTAGAATGCCCTCCTCTCGGGCCAGGCGGCGTGCCATGGTCATCGCCTCCTCATCCGTGACCCGAATGATCTCATCTAATAAGTCCGTGCGCAGCACATCAGGCACGAAGCCTGCCCCGATGCCTTGGATTCTATGTGGGCCAGGCTTGCCTCCAGAGAGCACCGGTGACGCAGCAGGCTCGACAGCAATAGCCCGGAACCCGGGCTTGCGTGGCTTGATAACCTCGGCAATGCCGGTGATGGTGCCTCCTGTGCCAACCCCAGCGACTACAATATCCACCAGGCCATCGGTATCGCGCCAGATTTCCTCCGCTGTGGTGAGGCGGTGGATTTCTGGGTTCGCTGGATTTTTGAACTGCTGCGGGATGAAGTAGCGCGAGTCTGCCGCAGCCAGTTCCTCTGCTTTACGTATCGCTCCTCGCATGCCCTCGGCGCCTGGTGTCAAAATGAGCTCAGCCCCCAATGCCTTCAGCAATGCCCGGCGTTCCAGGCTCATTGTCTCGGGCATGACCAGCACCAGACGATAACCTCTGGAAGCGCACACAAAAGCCAGAGCGATGCCCGTGTTGCCGCTAGTTGGCTCCAGAATGACTGTATCTTCTTTGATGAGCCCTGCTTTCTCCGCCGCTACGATCATGCTCACCCCAATGCGGTCTTTGACACTGGACAAGGGATTGAAGAACTCCAGTTTCGCCAGCACCGTGGCGCCTAGCCCGCGCGTGATGCGGTTCAGGCGCACTAGAGGCGTATTGCCAATCATCTGTGTAATGTCACCATAGATGCGCATGTAGCACCTACTCGGGTTAGATGTTCTCTGCTCTTAAGCCATGCCAGCCGTCAGGCTATCGTCTAGCACGATCTCGTACATGCATTGTATGGCACCAGTAGGACAGACCTCCTCACAGAAACAGCCACATTCTATCCCTTCTGCACACAGGGGGCAGGAAACCTCCGTACAGTGAAAAATCGGCCCCTGTTCTCCCAGCTCAATAGCAGGGCAAGCACATGCCTCCACGCAAAGACCACAACGCGTGCACAACGCTTCATTTACCTGTGGCACTGACCTCATCATTTGCTACCTCCCGCAACACATGGCAATTATAGCATAAAACATACCACGTGTCTGTGAGAAAAGTCTCATCTGCCAAAAAAAGACCCCAAAGGTTTGGGTAAACCTTTGGGGTCTGATCCTGCCGTCCTAGGCTAAGGCGAGTACCTCTTCACCAGGGGTAGATAGAGCTGATAAAGCCTTGCTGGCGGTATCTGCGTCTCTGTCGGCAATGGTATCCATGTTGCCGTTGGTGTCGGTGACAGCGTTCTCGTTGCCGTGGTGGTAGGCGTCGGCGTCCACGTTTCCGTTGGCGTGGACACCCCCGTAGGAGTTGGTGTAGGCGTCCATGTCGCTGTGGCAGTGGGCACCTCCGTAGGCGTAGGACTTACCGTGAACGTTGGCGAGGGTGTCCATGTTACTGTCGGCGTTGGCGTCCACGTCATCGTTGGCGTGGGCGTCTCTGTCGCTGTCGGCGGAGGTGTATCCGTTTCCGTCGGCGTCGGCATTGGAGTAGCCGTGCTCGTCGCCGTAGGCGTAGGCGTCACCGTGGGTGTTGGAGTCGGAGTAGCGGTAGCCGTCGGCGTAGGCACACAGTAAGGCACACAGAATACTTCAGAAAATGGGATGGGAATGCCTATTTCATCGGCATCAACCCAAGCCAGGTTGAGCAGGCACCTCCCTCCAGCCCAAGAATAGGTCTGCACCTTGATCCACATCGCCACAGCATTCCCCGGCCCTAGAAAAGGTATGAACCAGGTTACGGTGCGAACCCCATCGAATGTCCCTCCTGGATACTGAGGTGCATTCGGATACCCAAATCCTGTCTGCACCGAGTAAGGTGCGACCTCCTCCGGCAACGTGTCGGTCACTACAATGTTGTGGAAGGTCGTCTCGCTGGTATTGGTCACGTAGATGAAATACCAGAAAGTCCAGGTTGGGCAGACATTGCCGTGGGGACGCGTCTTGATGGGATCGAGTTCGCTGTCCAGGCCAAAATCCAGGTCGTAATCGGTCGGCTGATCCACACTCAGGAAGGTGCTCTGAGAACTGGGCGTCGTGAAGAAGTAGCCCGGAACCGGCGAAGCAGTTACCGTGTAGGTGTCGCTAATGAGCAGATTGGAAAAGAGGTAATTGCCGTTGGCATCCGTAGTGGTGGTGACCACCAGACCGGAGCTGCTGGTCAGCGTCAAGACCACGCCAGGCAAGCCCCATTCACCCGCGTCTTGTACGCCATCACCATCCTGGTCAAACCAGACATAGTCACCTACAGCACCCAATCCACGCACACCATAGTCATGGGTCAAATCTGTCGGCGCGCCAGTCGTCAGCACCGTCGAAAAAGAGCCTGGTGTAGTGAGCCAGGTCCCCGGCGGCAAGCTGCTCACGTCAATGGTGGTGGTGTAATACGTGTTGATAGGTAGGTTGGAGAAAGTATACGTCCCTGTTGCGCCAGTGGTCGTGGTATACACCTGGCCATATTGGTTCGTGAGGGTAATGACCACTCCAGCCAATCCAGGTTCACCAGGTCCTTGTATGCCATCGCCATCGTAATCCAACCAGACTGTATCACCGATGATACCTGGCGCATAGATACCCGCATCCCACGTCCAGTCGTTCTCGCCAAGAGCAAGATTAGTCGTGGCGGTCTGGCCGGTCGCGGGATTCGTATCGCTATCCACAGTATCGTCAACGCCCTGATCTTGCAGTGTGAAGACATAGCCATTGGGCAAAGTGAAGACCAAGTAATAATCATCTGGCGGCAAGTACTCGAACAGGTAGAGGCCATTGGCATCCGTTGTAGTTACGGCAACGACTGCACCGAGGCTGGTGTACAGGGTTACGGTCACGCCGGGAACGCCTGGTTCGCCGACATCCTGGATGCCGTCCCGATCATCGTCATACCAGACAAAATTGCCCAGAGAGCCGCCCGTGTAGGAGACAGCGCTGCTCTCCTCACGGTAGCGCGGATTGGTCGGCGCATTGTCGCCATCGCGTTCGCCCGGCACGACACCTGGCAACGTGCTGCCCCATATGGAGGCGGTGTTGGTAATGCGCACGCCAGTTCCGATGCTCGCATTCACCGTAGCGGTAAAGCGATAGGTATAGCTTAAGCCTGGCGCCATCGAAGCCAGCGTCCATGTAATGGTGGTTGGGCCAGTGCCAACTACGCTATCTGGTGCAGGCGTGCCAGGCAAGACGCCGCCATAGGTCAAACCGACGGGCAAGATATCCACGATGACCACGTCATAAGCGGTGCTGCTATAAGCCCCAGCCGAGTTGGTGAACGCTAGCGTATACGTGACCACATTGCCAGGAGCAAGCGTGCCAATTGGCTCAACCGATTTGGCGATGCCCACATCCGGCTCGAATACAGTAACGTTGACCGTATTCGAGTCGCGCGGACCAAAGGTCTGCCCGAGTTCGTTCTGCCAGGCAAACGTGGACACGTCAGGAATGACCGTGCCAGCGGTATTGGTGACCAAGTTGCGCACTGTGGCGGTAAAGACCAAATAGGCTTGTGCATTGAGCGCAATCGAGTTCCAGGAGGCAGTCACGGTGTTACCGTTGACCGCGGCAACACCACCCACACCACCCAAAGCTGCAGCGGTGGTGGGCGCCAAGCGACTGTCCACGACATCGGTTACAACCACGTTATACATCGTGGCGGTAATGGCGGGGCTGGGCACGGTGATGGTATAGACTATGTGCTGTCCAATGGTGGCCGTGATGGGCTGCACCGCCTTGAGTATGTCCACGTCCGATATAGTATAGTGCACCACGTCGTCCGTGCCATCCACGAAGATGCGCTGCGTAGGCGTCAGCCCGACCTGCGGGCCAGTACCCGGCTGTGAGTCATAGTAGGGCACGCCGGCAACGTTGGTGAGCACCATGCCTGCGCTCACGGCTGGCGACACTACCGTGGAAACGGTAATGGTGAGGGACTTGGGCCCTGTTGGCGTGACGATGGTTCCGTTCAGTATGTCCACACTCCAGGTGATGACGCCTGTGGCACCTGGCGTGGGCGCGATCACGACCGATGGCGGCCCTGCACCAGGCGAGGAGGACAGGCCATAGCCTTGATAGACCACACCGCTGGGCAAAACATCCGTGATGACGATGTCATAGGCGGGTGTCTGGGTGCTGTTCACCACCAGCAGGTTATACGTGATGAGCGTACCTGCCCCCACGATGCTCCCTTCGGGCGGTTCCGTGGTTTTGGTAATGGTGAGCGTGGGACGCCCGAAGTACGAGGACACCGAAGCGGTCCGCGAGATGGACCCGGTCACGGTGAATGCGTCGCTGTCCGTCAGATCCCAGTTAAGCGCCTCGCTGTTGGAGCGTGCGGTTCCGCCTGCGGCTACGCTGACCTCTGCCCCGGCCTGGTTGCGCCCGGTGAACTGCGCCGTGAAAGTAACGACAACCGTCTGTGTCACCGAGGTCGTGTTGGTGTAGGTGTTCATCCACCATTCGATGGCCTCTTGCGCTGTGGTAAACTTGTAGGTGCCCACATTGGGGTTGTTGCCGGCAGCGTTGTTGCCCTGGATGACGCTGTAGGGCACATTGGTGTAGTGGCTGGGGATGGTGTCCAACGAGCCGGGCAGGGAGCCGCCAATCTCGAAGGTGCCAGGCACATAGTGCAGCCCAGCAGCCATGTTGTCCCATTGCCAGGGCCAGTAGGCGACCAGGCCAGGTGGAACATAATTCGTGATGGTATATGTAACCAAGTCTCCGATGCGCAACTTGGTGGTCAAAGCGCCACTAGCGCTGGTGGGCGTTACGGCCTTGGTCGTGCTCAGGGAACGCGCTCCCACGTCTAGTTGTGTTGTCGTCGTATAGGTGCGCTCCTGATAGGGCGGCGGATTGCCCTCCAGCGAGGTATAGGTTACCGTCACATTGTTGGTGAGCGTCATGCCTGCCGGTGCACCGATGAGGCGCGCTGTGTATGTGAGCACAGTGGCAGGAGCAGGCGGAGTTACGCCTATGCTGGCGATGGTCCACGTGATGCGCGTCGTGCTGTTCACGGTGCTGCTGATGCCACCTTGGCCAATGCTCTGCGGCACCAAGCTGGCGGGCATGGTGTCCGTCACCACGACGTCATAAGCGGTGGAGGTGCCAGTATTGGTCAGCCGAATGGTGTAGGTGAGCAGAGCGTTGCCATCCAGATTGGTCAGAACGCCCGTCGAACTACTGGCTTGCTTGCTGAGCTGGATGGAAGGCTCCACAATATTCACCGCCGCTGTATCAGTGTAGCGATAGGTTTGTCCAGCGTCTACATAGGTCATGACCAGCGTATTCGTGCGCTGCACCCCACTCAAGTTGGATGGGATGTTCAGGATCGTTGCCGTGATAACGCCATCCAGTTGCACCCAGCCGGGCAGATTGCCCAAGTGCCAGACGACATTGCCGCTCTGCAACCAACCTGGCGTAATGGTTGGCGTAGTAGAGATGGCAGTGGTCGGTCCACCCACGTTGCCATCGCCATCGTAGGTATAGGTGAGTACCGAAGAGACATAGCCCAGCCCTGTCGGCAGCGTGTCCGTCAGGGTCACGTTCTGATAGAGCGAATCCTCGCCCTCCAAAAGAGCAGTGAAGGTAAAGACTGCCAGGCTGCCAATGGTGCCTGTCTGCACGGAGGGTCCTTTGTCAAAGCCTTTCTGCAGCGTTACATAGGAAGTGTACCCGGTTGTGGCATAGATGCAGCCAATGGCACAGGAACCAGAAGCCTCCAGTCCATCTGTGTACTCTCCAGTAGGGAGCACTGTAACTGTCACTACCGCGCTCCAGGCGCTGTTCGCTGCCAGGGTGAAGGCTGGTGTCCAGGTGATGACATTGCCGGCAATGACTGGCGTATTGCTGCCGCCAGGATAACTACCATTGCTCGCCTGAACCCCAGTGAATCCGTTGGCCAGCGTGTCCGTCACCAAGATGTTAGGAGCATAGGTGTTGCTTGTGTTGGTCACACGAACGGTCCAGGTAATGATCTGGCCGGCATAAGCCACCTTCGTCAAGGGGATCTTGCGGACCGTCAAAGCAGGATTGACTACAGATATATTGGTGCTGCCACTCGCGGTATAAGGACCGGTCGTGGTGCAGGAAGAAGAATCATCATAGATCAAACTGACGGTATTGAGCCCACCGGGCGGTATGGTGCAGTTACCAACAGCACTGGAATTGACTACGCTGAAGGTGAGCGTCGTCACACCGGTAGGCAGCGGCGTGCTACCCCACGACCAAACGGGCACAGTGGTTCCATACGAAGGATAAGTGGCTGGGGTTGTGCTGGCGTACAGCGTGGTGCTGTACACATACCCCGTTGGCAACGTATTGGTGAGCGTCACAGTATAAGCGGGAGGGCCGTTGTTGGTCAGGGTAATGGTGATGACTCCATCGCACTGATGCAAGGTGGACGGAGCGATGCTGGTAGTGATCGAAGGTGTATCGAAGTTTGGCCTCGTGCGCAGATTTGCCTGCGCGGTTGTCTGCTGGCGGCAGCCGGTCTCCGGGCAGCCCCATGTCGCCGTCATCACATTGCGCGTATCGCTTTCCGTGCACTCGCCGTTATCTACGGTAGTGGTAATCCACGCCGTCCAACTACCATTGGACAGCGAGCCAATATACCAAGTAATGACCTGCCCACTCTGATAATCGGGGGAGGGACTGACTGCGCTCAAGGTCACATTGGACGGCAAGACATCGGTAACGACGGTCTGCAAGGCTGGGGTCTGGCTGCCATTGCTCAGCGTCAAGCGCCACGCCACAGTATCGCCTGGCTCCGCATAGACGGTATTCGCCCAGACTGAACCGGTCGTTACGTTGCGTCCTTGTTTCTGCGCCGTCATCTGCGGCGCATCGGCTCCCGTCGCGAAATAACTGGCCGCCGTAGCGTGTGGAGTATCGCAGATATCGCGGTAACCGGCGCGGATGGTCAGGTTCCCGCCCTGGAAATCGCAATCCACATAGACATCGAAGCGCACCCAGACGGTCTGTTTCGGGTACAAGCGAGCCAGAGCCGGGATCTCATTGTATGTCCAGACCAAAGGTCCCAGCGGCGCGCCGGACGGCTCACCGCCATTCACCCAACCGGTCAGCGGCGGCGTCGTGCCCGTGCTTGTTACGTACTGCGTGCTATTGGGCACATAGCGCAACCCACTGGGCAGGGTTTCCGTCACCGCCGCGGAATACACGCTGAGCAAGCCCGCATTGCGCACAGTAGCCGTGATAGTGCGCGTGACACAAGTGGGCATTGGAGTGCTGACCATGCTCGTGTTGACCAGGATCGTACGGGGCAACTCGACCCGAGAGTATATGGGCCCACCTGATCGGCAGACTTGGTCCAGACAGCCCTGTACGCCAGCAAAAGCGTTGGTCAGGTTGTTACAACCGATGATCTCTGCCGTGAGGGTAATAATGTACTTCTCACCAGGCAGGAAGGTCAGATTGGTCCAAGTGATGCGCTGGCTGGACGTGATGGGGGTCACTCCCGCGGCGGAGCCAAAGCTCGAAGTAATTGCGGAACGCAGGTAGCGCAGGTCACTGCCCAACACATCCGTTAGCATGACGCTGTACGCCGGGCCAGACCCGGAGTTGATGGCGCTCAAAGTCCAGGTGACGACATCGTCCGAAGCGTAGATGATTTCTGGGAATTTGTACATAATCGGATATGGTTCGAGCACGAGCGGAGTCTGGCTGGCGCTGGCAGAACATCTATCGTTATAAATGTTGTCATCCGCGCACAGGTTGTCGTAGTACGCAGTAGCTTGCACTGGGCCGCTGGCATTACAGCGCCGCTGGACGCGCAATTGCACCGTCGCCGTGGTCGCGGTTGTAAAGGCATCGGCATAGTGCCAAGTGTAACTGATTCCATTCGTGGTGGTAAAGATCGGCGTCGCACCACCAAAGCCGAGTACGTTAATCACGGCATAGTCCGCAGTCGGGAAGCGCAGGCGCACATCGTAGGCTGGCACGCTGCCGCGAGACAAAGTGATGAGCGGAGTATAGACGCCACAGGATGAAACGGTGGATGGAACGCCGCTGATGCTCACACTGAGCGTGGGTTCGACGACCTCGACCCAGACTCCTTCCTCCGAGATGCCATCGTCGCAAGGCGCGCACCAGAAATTGCCCGTAACTCCCAGGTTCAGATACGACCAGTCATAGAACGTACCACCCAAACAGGTAAAGTTATCCTGCACCGTAGCCTGATACACGATGACCAGGGTTGCGCCAGGGACGGTAATGCCACAGGTGGGCGCAATATTGCGGATGACCAGCGGCGCCGTGCTGCTCACGGTAAAGTTGGCCGGGCAGGATTGCACCCCATTGCTGACCCAGACGGAAGCACTGCCATTTACATAGGTGAGATTGCTGAGCGTGTCCGTGAAAACAATGCCTTGCCAGGAAGGAACCACGGTATAGGACGGCGCAAAGACATAGGTGTTGGTAAAGGTGCGAGTCGTGCATGCCTCTGCACTCTGCGGCGAAACTGCTTTGGCGTGGGAAGACAACAACTCCTCACATTGTACAGGGGTGCTCGCGCTATCTGAGGCACTCACAGTGCAATTCTGGCAATCTTTGCCCGAAGCGGTCAGTGTGTTATTGACCGATTGCCCACAGCAGGCGCAAAGAGCAGGGCAAGCTCCGGTCGGGGAGAAAACAAGCGTGCGCGTCCAGGGGCTCTGCGTCATGACCCAGGTGATGGTAATGCGGGTGGAATCCGTAACCACAGTACCCCCGCCGGCATTGACCAGCACATAGTCACAACCGGATTGAAATACATCCGTAATGTATACCTCGCTGGTGATATTGGATGAAATCACGCTAAGCGTATAGGTAATTTGCTCGGTCGCATACACTTCGTGCGGCCCGCTCTTGCTCACGCTGAGCGAAGGAACTGCGCCGGCCATTGTCCACGCCCCTGATCGGATTGGATGGTAGTGAGCGTTGCTGCAGTCATCGTAATAGATAGGCTGATAAAGCAGTGACGCTCCTTGCCCACCCATGCCACAAGGGGTTGCTGGCAAAGCCAGAGTGAACGTGAGCGGGTAACTGCTGTTGCCGGCAATGTCTGGGAGATGAAATGCGCCACTGCTATACGACGCACCAGGAGAAACAGCAGCCACTACCAGCGGTGCAAAGTCCACAGCGATGACTGGGGAATACGCTGTGCCATCACCTAGGTTGTTAACAGGCATGTTGTACGTGCCACTGCCCGTACAATAGTCAATGGTAATGGAAGGGGGAGTGAAATCCAGATGCGGTTCGCGCGTTTGCAAGTCTATGCTAGCCTTGGCACCCAACTGCTGACAAGTGCTGGTACCACATCCCCAGGTAGCCGTTACCACATTGTCCAGCCCAGAACAGGCGACAACCATGGCGCTGACAGTGAACGATCGCGACTCGCCCACTGGGATGCTGGCATAGGAAGCCGTCAGCGTGCCGGCAACATAGGCTAACCCGGAACTGAGCGTGTCCGTAACGCGCACGTTAGATACGCGTCCGTAACCGGTATTGTCCACGTAAACGGTCCAGGTAACCACTTCACCGACCCTAGCCGAAATGACGGAGGGCTCTTTGCGCACCGTGATGGCACCTGGAAGTACGGTAAAATCCTTGCGCCGCACATAATAGTCGCCTTGGTCATCCGTAACAGTAGCCTCGTTCTGGCCAGAGGGGGCGGTGCAAGAAGCGACGAAGACAAAAGCATGGCTGGCAGACTGTCCAGGTGGGAGTGTACCCAGATTGACGCTTTGGCTGGTGGGGGTGAACCCGGAGGGCATGGTGTCCGTAATGCGGACATTGGTGGCAGTAATAGCAGCCGTGTTCGTGATGAACACCGTGAAAGTTACCGTATCGCAGATCTCGATCTGATCCGGACCAACGAGGGTAACTTGCAAGTCCGGTGACTGTGCCCTGACCTCGCCTTGCTCAGCGCGTGCAACTAGTGATTGCTCCGCTCCTGTCGCGGATAGCACGGCAGCACCCTCGCTCGCCGGAAAAGGTAGAGAGCGAGCTATTCCCGCTTCAGGTGCAGGCTGCGAGAAAGCCACGCCCGCAAGGGTGAGAAAGAGGAGAAAAACACCCATGATAAAGCCCAGCAACAATAAGCCCAGTCGTCTCCAGCTACAACTAGACATAGTAACCCCCTATTCTTTTATACTTCATTTGGGCATGGCCCGCGTCTGAAGCCGCGGTGAAACAGAGTTATTCGGTGATTATAGCACCATTATTATAACTGAAACGCCCAATCGGGCAAATCAGAGCACACGCCCTATTGACGGACAGAACCGCTTATACTATACACCATGAAGATGAATAAAAGATGAAAAATTTGCCTATATATGTAACTATTCGGTTACAACAAGGTATCAAATTAGTATTGATACTCGCTATGATACAGCTATGCTCTGGATAAACTCCCACCTCAGCCCAGGAACAAGAATGTGTTGGCCTAACCTTCTCCACTGGCTTCGCGTTCCAGCCCTGCGCGGTCTGTGATGACGATTCGTCCGCGCTGGCGGCGGATGAGTCCTTCTACCGCAAAGTCGCGCAAGGTGCGTCCTACCATCTCGCGCACCGTCCCAATGTGCGTGGCGATTTCTTCCTGCGTCCATCGGCGCGATGATGTTTCCTCGCCTGCATACTGAAGCAGGAAACGCGCCAGACGGCTGCGCACCGTGTGCAGAGCCAACGATTCAACCAGATCGCTTAAACGGCGTACTTCGCCAGCTAAATGCTGCAGGACGGAATGAGCAAGCTCGCTATACTCTTTCAAGATCTGACGGCAATCGGCGCAAGAGATGTAATACAAGGTAGCAGCGGTAACGGCATCCACGGTTACCGGGCTGGGCTTGCCATCGAGGGCGGCAACCAGGTTCACGCATTCGCCAGGGCCCAGATACGCCAGCACCTGCTCGCGGCCATTGGGCGACATGCGTCGCGTGCGCACCAGCCCTTGCACGACAAAATGAGTCGCTTGGCACGGCTCACCTTCCCAGATGATCACTTGCCCAGGGGAAATCGTCATTTCGTGGACATAAGATACAATGCGTCGCAATGCAGCCTCATCTAAACCAGCGAAAAGGGGCAACTTGGTTAACGTTTGCACACTGACAGCCATCGCCTCACCCGGTCAATGGACCTTCATTTCTGAATGGTAGACTGGCTCCTGTAACAGGCGACAAAATGAGCAGATGTGCCCATCTAGAACGGGGGGCTCTTTACTTACCTAGTAAGCGAATAATCACATTCAGCACTATGGTCAGCAGCAAACTGAGCAGGAGACAAGTAACGATAGGTGCATAGCAACTAAAATTGCCACGCCGAAATGTGATGTCGCCAGGCAAGCGACCCAGAAACGGCACACGCCCCATAAGGACAAGCACTAGCCCCAGCAGGACAATCATCCCGCCGAACAGCAGCAGCATTTTGCCAAAATCAGTCAAGTCCATCATCGTTCGTTAATCCACTAGTCTGCTAGTTCATTAGTCATTAGTGACTGATCATTGGTTAGTATAGCGGGTATCGCGTTGAGGGTCAAATTTCGAGAAGCGAAATGGGGCACAATCCAATGCCGGAGCATGAATCACCGTTTGACCTCTGTTGCCAGATAAATTATACTATGTTTAGGCCAAAAAGTGCAAAACGGCACACGCAATACGCAACACGGAGGCATTATGCGCGTCCAAAACCTGCACCGTTGGGACCTTTCCCCTGCAGAGGCCATCGCTGTGCAGCAGAACTTGCGCACCAAAGTCGTGACCGGCAATGAAGTTGGGCCAGTGCATACCGTCGCCGGAGTGGACATCAGCACCACTGGCGAGCGCGCGCACGCCGCTATCGTGGTGCTGACCTTTCCTGACCTTCAGCCGCTGGAAGCTGCGGAAGCTGATCTGCCTCTTACTTTCCCCTATATTCCAGGACTTCTTGCCTTCCGTGAGGCACCGGCCATCCTGACTGCTATCGAGCGCTTGCAGAACGAGCCGGACCTTTTCCTAGTGGACGGACAAGGGTTGGCCCACCCGCGACGCATGGGCATTGCCTGCCACATAGGAGTAGTCATTGACAAACCCAGCATTGGCTGTGCCAAGTCGCTGCTGTGTGGACATCATGGGATGGTAGGCCCGAAAGTGGGTGACTACAGCGAGATCAAGGATCAGGATCAAGTAATCGGCGTAGCACTGCGCACGAAAGAGGGAGTCAGCCCCGTCTATATTTCTATAGGACACAAGGTAGACTTGCCTACGGCGATAGAATATGTCCTGCGCTGCGGCGGGGGCTACCGCATACCGGAGCCGATCCGCTGGGCGCACCGAGTGGCAGGCGGAGAGCACTTGCCAAAGCCTCAGCCACGCGCTGAGCAAGGCATGCTCTTCTGACCGGCTGACCACGAAGGTACAAAGACTCGAGTTTATCTCGATCTGACTTCACGGAGCATAAGATGGCTTATGAACAAGAGATCCAACAAGCAGCCGAAGTCCTGGCAGCCAGCCACCATGCGGTGGCTCTGACCGGAGCGGGGCACAGCACGCCCTCCGGTATTCCTGATTTCCGCAGCCCTGGTTCCGGATTGTGGGAGCAGCTAGATCCAATGGAAGTGGCCTCCATTTATGCTTTCCAGCGCAATCCGCAAGCCTTCTACGATTGGATCCGCCCATTGGCTAAGCAGATTATGGAGGCGCAGCCGAACCCAGCTCATTTTGCCCTGGCTAAGTTGGAGCAAATGGGCGTGCTCTACGCCGTCATCACGCAGAACATTGATGAATTGCATCATCGCGCTGGCTCCAAGCGCGTCTTAGAATTGCATGGCAGTGTGCGCACGGCGACTTGCACGCGCTGCCGCAAGCAGATGACCACAGCAGAGATGTGGTCTACTTTTGTCGCCAGTGGCGAACTGCCGCACTGCCCTTCCTGCGGTGGTTTTCTAAAGCCTGATGTGGTGCTCTTTGGCGAATTGTTGCCTCTCGATGTATTGTCTGAAGCACAGCAGGAGGCGGAGCAGTGCGATGTCATGCTCGTTGCTGGGTCTTCACTGGAAGTTTACCCAGCGGCAGAATTGCCCAGCCGCGCCGTAGAGCATGGTGCCAAACTGATCGTGGTCAATTATCAGCCTACATATATGGATGCACGGGCGGCAGTGGTCATCCACGAGGATGTCGCGGTAGTTCTGCCGCAGATTACAGCCAGGGTCAAATCCCTCAGAGGAGGAGATTGAAACTGGGCAAAATCCATTCTGAAAGAAAAGCAATCATGGTGGATGAGCAAAGAAAATACGCTAAAGCAGCAATTGCTATTCCAGGAATTGCTTCTGCAACGAGCGAAGTCGTGACGAGAAAGGCCGGAACCGAGAATCCCGCTGCAAAGGATGCCTCCAAGAGGATCGCCCTTGTCCTGCTTGCGATGCTCCTTTGCTGGCTTTTGCTAGCAAGGGCACAAACCGTCCATGCCGAGACAGGAGGCTTCCGTGGGCAGGTAACCGATGTGCTCAGCAAGCGACCTATTCAGGGCGCGGTGGTGAAGGTCGGTGGGGTGCAAACCACCACTGACGAAGATGGACGCTATCTGTTGCGCCTGGCTCCTGGCACCTATGAAATCCACGTGCAGGCCGCCGGATACATCGGCATGTCCATGAGTTACCAGACGGTGCGCAGCAATGCATTCACCAACGTTGATTTCGCTATGGTCCTATCTGCACCTACGGCGACGCAGCGTGTGGCGCTGGATGCCATCCTCCGCCAGCCAGTTGAAACCAAGCTCACTGCTGAGGAATTGGCAGCAATACGGATCAGCGGCTTTCTCCCCTCTGGCGTGACTTCGCTGCCATCCACCATCCGCGTGCTGATGCCTGATAGCACTGTCGTGGTGATGCCTCTAGATGAATACGTCAAGGGTGTGCTCCCCAAGGAGATGCCACCCCATTGGCCGATGGAGGCTTTAAAGGCACAAGCAGTGGCTGCACGCTGCTATGCCGCCGCTGGTCCGCGCCACGCGGACGTGGGTGCGGATGTGTGCACTACTACACACTGCCAAGTATGGAGCCCTGTGCGTTATGAAACCACAGACCGCGCTGTGGATAGCACGCGCAACGTAGCCCTCACTTTCGGTGGCAATATCATCCGCTCCTTTTTCTTTGCACGTTGTAGCGGACAAACGCGCAATGCGATAGATGTATGGGGCGTCAACGTGCCCTATTGTCGCAGCGTGGCTTGTTCCTGCGGCTCCACCACTGCCCTTGGACACGGAGTGGGCATGTGCCAGGAGGGGGCACGCACCATGGCACAAAACGGGCATAGCTATACGGACATCTTATTACACTACTATTCCAATATCCAAGTGGCAGCACTCCCACCCCATATTTTGAAAGATGGTCGCGTCTGGCCAGAGCAAGCAGATACTGCGACCATGTTCCATTACGAAGTGCAGTACATCGGCACTGACCAGCCCATTGCAGCATATGTCTATATTGACGGACAAGCATACGCCATGAGTCCGGTCACGCGAACCGCCTCTGGCGGTGCTACATACCGCTACAGCACGTTGTTGCCCGTCGGCGAGCACCAATATGCCTTCCATTTTGAGGATGGCTACAATTCGCCCGTGGACTTTCCTGCCTCGGGTACGCTCAGCGGGCCTGTCGTACGCATGGCAACAGGTCCTACACCCACTGCCATGCCGCGGCTGACGAGCACGAAAGTGGTACAATGGATTCAGACTACGCAATCCGATTTTGCCGCTGGCACTTTCCAGAATATTGTGCTGACCAGAGAGGGCGACGGGGAGGTGGCACTTGCACCCGACCGCACCTTGGGCGTTTACACCTCGACGGTCAAGTTGGCACCTATTGAATTCGTGGCTGTTGGCTCGTTCTGGCATACCACAATGCCAACAGGAACGGCGATCACCGTTGCCCTGCGCAGCAGTGCAGATGGCAGCACGTGGTCGAACTGGACGGTAGTACCACCCATGGATGCCGAACGGGAGGAATCGCGTCTATCCTACGGAGAATTGCTCTACCTACGCGGCATGTACGTGCAATACCGCTTGACTCTAGCCAGCACTCAGGTGGGAACAGGGCCGGTACTTTCCGCGCTCACGTTGGTCTTGATTGATTCACGACCTGGCAACACAGCCGAACAAGCGCAGGCACTGGCTGCTGCCATTGCTCCTGCCGCTGGGCCGATTATCATCCCGCGTTCCGCATGGGGAGCAGACGAGCGGCTGATGACCTGGCCACCGGAATACCGCACGGTGCGTAAGTTCGTCATCCATCACACAGCCACGTCCAACAGTGATCTCGACCCCGCTGCCACCGTGCGTGCCATCTACTATTACCACGCCGTAACGCGTGGGTGGGGCGACATTGGTTACAACTATCTTATTGATACGCAGGGACGCATCTACGAAGGAAGGTACGGTGGGGAAGGCGTGGTTGGTGGACATGCCAAGCAGTACGCCTGGGGTTCCATTGGCGTATCGCTCATTGGCAACTACGACGAAGTGGCTGTGCCTGCAGCAATGGAGCGCTCGCTCATCGAGTTGATCGCCTGGAAGGGCAACCTGCACTTTGTCCATCCGACTGATCATGGCTTTTTCATTGACCGTGATCTACCCAATATCTTCGCTCACCGCGATGTGGCCGAAACCACTTGTCCAGGTCGCTACGCCTATGCACGCATGGCGTCAATCCGCACAGGCGTGCTGGCGCGGATGAATGAATTGCCTCCGAACGTGCGCATTGATGCACCACTTGCCGAGTCCCGCATCAGTGGCGTGGTCAATTGTTTGACTACGGTCAGCCCTGCAGTATCGCAGGTCACATTCTGCGTAGATGGCACAGCAAGCGCTAGCGACAACACTGCACCCTTTTCCTGGAAATGGAATACCTCCACAGTGGCGGACGGGTTGCATCGCCTGCAGGTAGAAGCGCGCACTGCCCTAAATCTGCGTGCGGAGCAGGCCGTGACCGTGACTGTGGACAATACGCCGCCCACCGGTACTTTGAGCGCGCCCTCCTTCCACAATGCGCCCACGATCACCCTCTCGACCTGGGCCGATGGCGCTGCCTGGATGCTGTTCAGCAATGGATGGCAATGGGAAGGAGAGGAACTAGCCCATCAGACTGGAAGCAGAGTCAGCGACGCTGCAGCAGGAAACGGCTGGGCGTGGATGGGACGTGCCGGATATGACCAATCTGGCTGGTGGTACGGCCCCTACTTCCGGGAGTTGCCCACTGGGCGCAGCTATCGTGTTTACTTCCGGCTCAGGGCCAATGGCTACAGCCCCCTGACGCACGTCGCCACATTAGATGTAACCGACGACTTTGGCGCCAATACCTACGTCAGCCAGATCTTGCTGGGAGAAGATCTGCTGGGCAATCACTACCAGGAGCCCTACCTCGATTTCAGTTACTATCGCCGCGACAACTATGGACTCGAATTCCGCGTTTTCTACCCTGGACAGTGCGACCTATATCTGGATCGCATATCCGCCTTCCGGACACCCCTTCCTTATGCCCAAAGCGTGGAATGGATATTGCCCACAGGCGATGGGCCGAAGGTAGTCCAAGCGCGCTATCTGGATGCGGCAGGGAACGCCTCGGAGGTCATCTCCACCACTGTGATTTTGGATACCAGAGCACCGCAATGGCTGGGATGGGATGGGATTTATGCCCAGGTTCGTGATGAACTATCCGGATTGCATGTTAACAGCGCTCAATTTGCCACTTCCGGCGACGGCGTGAATTGGGGGCCATGGCAGGCGGCACAACTCACAGCGACCGAAGGCACGACCGCCACTGTATCTGTTAGCACCCTGACAGATGGAGGGACAGTAGTGCGTTTTCGCATCGCTGACCGTGCCGGCAATGTGGCCGTGAGCCCAGCTTACACGCTCCCCACGCCCGCGCCAACCAAGACATCTACGCCCACTCCTATCCCTTCGGCGACGCCAAGCCCGACTGCTACCAGTACATCCACGCCCGTTCCCACCTTGACTAGCACGCCGATGGACACGCCCACACCCACGTCAACGCCTACAGCCGTGCCAAGCCCAACCGCCAGCCCCATGCCAACTTCGCCCTCCGAGCCTGGCGCGATACGTGGGCGGGTGCTCCTGCAAGGACGCATCGCATATGGAGGCGTGAGCGTGAGCATCAGCGGCGGTGCTGCTGTGACCTCAGCGGCAGACGGCAGCTATCTCCTGGCGGAATTACCTGCCGGGGCCTATACCGTGATTTTGCGCATGCCTGGCTACCTGGAAACCCAGCGCAGCAACATCGTAGTCCAGCCCGGAGCAGTGACGGAGCTGCCCAATGCCCTGCTGCATGGCGGGGACGCCAACGGCGATTGCACCGTCAACCTGTCCGACCTAGTGATTGTCAGCGTGAACTTTCGCAGCAGCCCTCCAAAAGACCCCCGCGCTGACATCAATGGCGATGGGATTGTGGACCTCTTCGACTTGCTGCTAGTGTCCATAAACCTGGGGAAGCACTGCCCAGGGCCATGGTGAGCAAGAGTAGCAGCAAACGTAGAGCAGCTTTTTAGCTGTTTCTTCCTTGTTCAAATTTGTTGCTTCATCTCCTCTGACCTATAATTGGGCAGAAGCAGGTTATAGTGACGCACAAGATACGCAACCTCGAAAAGCATATCTTCACGGTGATGGGAATCCTCTTGCTTTGTCTGTTGATGGCATTGGTGGATTTGACCGCGACAGATGCTCAGAAGGCAGAATCTGTGGCGCAACCAACGCCAAAACACCATCTTTATCTCCCGGTATTCCTTCACGATGCGCCCGCTTTCCATCTCTTTGTGCCGCTATACCTTTCTTCCACACCTATATCTATGCCTGCCCCTATGCTGATGCAAAGCGCCCGCAGTCCATCCTACACAAGTCAGGGTAGAGCACAAGGAAAGCCTTCCGATCACTTTGTGCGACGCGTTGGCGAAGAACTGCAACTGAATGGCCAGCCGTATGCATTCATCGGAACGAACGTCTCCTATCTGGCCGGGCCATTTTTCCCTGAAGAGAAGGTGGAAGAAATCATCGCCCACCTGGCTGAGAGCGGGGTGCAGGTCATCCGCGTCTGGGTTGAACCCTGGTGTGACTTGGACCGCGTGGAGCGCATGTTGGATTTGGGGCAAGCCTACCATATCCGCTTTGTACTCACTTTGCAAGACTTTTTTGATCAGAAAAGTGGTTGGTGGTTCAAAGGGCTCGTTGAGACAGTAGACCTGCCGCATATCCGCAACATCGTCCCGCGCTTTGCTCATCGGCCAGAGGTGCTCATGTGGGAATTGATGAACGAACCCACTTGCCCAGCGGAAGACGCTAACCAAAGCTGCTGGAATGCATTCGTGCGCTGGGCACAAGCCACCTCGCAAGAGATCAAACAGCTAGACCCGAACCATCTCGTCTCAGTGGGCACGCAGCACGCAGGGTTTGACAGTGCATCGGCAGAGGCTTTTCGCCGCGTGCACGCTTTGGATACGATCGACATCATCAGTGTGCACTGCGGGGTGAATCACCAGCCAGAGACGGAGTTGGCTATTGCCCACGAACTAGGCAAACCCATCTACTTCGGCGAGATAACAATGCGCGGGTTGGATGAAGGGTGTAACCCCTTATCCAACGACATACTGCAACAACGTGCTGAAACCATCGCGCAGAGCATCGTGAGGAGTCGGGAGGCTGGCGTGGATGGATACCTACTCTGGCAATACGCCTATGGCGGCGTGGACATGGGCAGCCACATCCAGTATTTTTGCGGGGTGTACGACTACTTTGCCAATGACCCGGTGTGGCAGGTCATGCGGTCCCTATCATCTTCTCCAACTCAATAACCATGCGCTCCAGTATCTCCAGCACTTGCCGTGCTTCCTCTTCCGTGATGGTCAGCGGAGGCAAGAATTGGCTCACCGATTGATCGTGGTTGGCATAGATGGTCAACAAGCCATGGCGGAACCCAGCGAGAGTCATCAACGGCCCACACATCTCGTTCGCCCATTTCAAGCCCATCATCATGCCGCGCTGACGGACTTCCACCAGCGTCTCTGGATGCCTCTGTTTCAGGGCCATCAAGCCCTCGCCGAAGAACGCTGCCATCTGGCGCACATGCTCCAGGAAGCCCGGCTCTTGCAGGATGTTAAGCACTTCCAGGGCAGCATAGCAGCCTATCTCTGCACCGCCTGTGGTCGAAATATGGATGAAGGGGTTCTTGCATAGGAAGGAATCAAGAGGATCGCGGTAGATGGTAGCAGACATAGGATAGATGCCACCTGAAAGTCCCTTGGCAGTGACGAGAATGTCCGGCACCACACCATAGGTGTCAATGCCCCACACCGCACCACAGCGGCCCAGGCCAGTCTGCACTTCGTCTATGATCATCACCGCTCCATAGCGGTCGCACAGTTCGCGCACGCCGGCGAAGAAATCCTCCGGTGGGATCACCATGCCCAGCGTCGCTGGGATGGTCTCGAAGATGACCGCAGCCGTTTCCGCATCTATAGCAGCTGCGAGAGCTTCCAGATCCCCAAAGGGCACTTGGATAAAACCTGGCGCTAACGGCTCGAAGGGCTTGCGGTATTGTTCATCGCCTGCAGCCAATGCCAATCCGGTATGCCCGTGAAAGCCGCCTTGGGCCGAGATCACCTTTGGCCGGCCAGTATAGCCACGCGCCAGCTTGATCGCTAGATCTATCGCTTCACCTCCCCCTACGCCAAAGACCACCCGCTTGAGGTCGCCAGGACACATTGCCGCCAGATGCTCTGCCAGCAAGGCACGATGCTCGCTAATAAAGTGGTGATTGCCGATGTCCAATTCTTGCAATGCCTGCTGCAGAGCAGCGATGATCCTAGGGTTGCGATGTCCCAGGTTGAAAACACCGCCATTGCAGTGGCAATCAATCAGCTTCTTTTGCCCGTCAACATCCCAAACGTAAACGCCTTCGCGTTTGCCAAAGACAAAATCAATGCCTACCCTGGAGAAGAACTCCACCTTGCCACTGGAAACGTGGCGGGCAAATCTGCTGATGATGGCTTCCTTAATATCTTGAGCAACGAGCGACATGATGACCTCCTTCCAAGTGCAATGCTAGCGCTGAAGCGCTTACTATGAGCCTCATCTCACCGCTGGATCTTCTCCGGCAGGATATAGGGATATTCCTGGCGCAGGATACGAGTGCGCAGGAAGCGATCCACTTTGCGCGCAGCGAGATAAAACGACCAGATGAAGGCGTCCTCGCGATAGTACGCGCGCACCTCCTTCTCTGAAATAGGCGCAATACCTAAATGCGCCGCATCCCGCGTGAAGACCTCATTCACCACTTCCACCGCACCAGGGATCAAATCCGGGCGTTGCTCCTTGTAGAAATTGGCCACCAAGTCCACGGCGACGCGGTGAAAGTCATAGTAGCGATCCACCACATCTTGTAAGAACAACAAGCGCAGCGCCCAAGCCAAGAAGAAAGGAGCACTGCGCAAGAACAGCTCTGGATTCAGTTGTTCCACCCCCTGGACGCGAAAGAGAGGCGTGCTGGTATCCATGTAATAGAGGCGGGTCTGCTCTTCCAGATGAGGATGCTCGGGGTCAAAACCGTCAATCGCCCAGTTCGAGATTTGCCCATCAATGCCCACCTGCCAACGGTCCTGGCGTCGGTTGAACTCCCATACCTTGCATAATTCCTGGAGAACGCGACGAACCAGGAGCAATGTCTCCTGGCGTGGCAATACATGGATAGCACGGTTGCCGATGGATGGATAAGGCAACTGCTTCTGCACGATGTAGAAAATGGGACGTCCTGAGTCAGTGATGAAAGCAGCGTAGCCATGAGGCGGAAGGGTCAGTCCCATCTCCTCGAGCAGGCGGTTATACTCCTCATACGCAGCCTGATACTTGGCCATTTCTCCCTCTGTATAAAAGATGGGCAACCGCTTGAACGCTAGGCCGCGCATCCCTTCTACCTGAATCTCAAAGACCGTGCTGATTTCGCCGTACCCCAGGACGCGTGCTGGCACTCGGCTGCATTCCGGATAGCGTGGATCCAGACCCCGCTCGAACTCGCGCAACATGTCCAGATCTATTTCCAGTTTTGTCATTCTGCCTCCTTCTGCCTTAGCGTCGCGGATAAAATGCCCTGATGCGCACCCCCGTTTCCTCTTCCCCCCACCGTGCGATCT
The DNA here is from genome assembly GCA_014360905.1 of Chloroflexota bacterium. Classification (NCBI taxonomy): domain Bacteria; kingdom Bacillati; phylum Chloroflexota; species Chloroflexota bacterium. Next base: position 903 of record JACIWW010000022.1, on the reverse strand, counting down.
CTTCCAGCCTCTGCGGCGGAACGAGCACCAGTTGGGCATGGGGAACGGGGCGGTCAATGGAATAGATATGCGCTTCCTTCGGCCGGATGCGTGCAAGGAGTTGGAAATAGGCGTACAACTCTCTTCCCTCAACGTTGGAGGGCGAGCCGTCAATCAACGTGGTTTGGATGTTGATGTGTTCCAAAGAGACAAGATGCTCCACGATCTGCGCAAAGTCGACTCCTTTGGCTGGTCGGTTAATGACACGGAATGTCTCCTCTGTCCCGGCGTCCAATTTAAAGAGGGGAAAGTCTATCTTAGGGATGCTGGTGCGTACTTCGGGACGCACCAAGCCCGTGGCGTTGGACAGCAAGGCAATTTTTACCCCAGGACGGTATATATTGCGAATGTGGATCACCTCGTCCACCAGTTCGGCGAACTGGGGATAAAGGGTGGGTTCACCGTTGCCGGAGAAGGTGAGGTAATCGAAATCGAGCGCGGAGCGAGCCGCGATCGCGATGCGCTCCACAACCTGATCGAAGAGAGGCAGATCCTGCCGCGCTTGGCTCGCGTCCAAGGTATGCACCTTGGTCCAGCCATAATGACAATAAACGCAGTTGAAGGAGCACAGTTTGTACGCTCCGGGCATGAGGTTGATCCCCAGAGACCTGCCCAATCTCCGGGAGTTCACAGGGCCATAGAGAATATCCACTTGCAAAGGCAGAAGCATGGTCCCCCCTGGACTGCCAGTTGTCACTTATATTGTAGCCAAAAGGCTGGGCTTTGTCCAAATGCTATGTGTAAGTGGCCAATAGATCGTTACCAGCCTCTTTGTCACAAGCGAGCAGCAGGTCGGTACTAATTGGGTCGAGCAGGATAGGTGGTAGCAAGGCGATATGCTCATCCCCAGTATACCCCAAATGG
>JACIWW010000021.1 GCA_014360905.1 Chloroflexota bacterium | reverse complement strand
ACGGCGGACTGTGGTCCGCCGGGAGCAGGCATGCCATCAGCGAGTAGGGGAACGAATGGGCAGAGCGTAGCCGTTCGTTGATGGCTATCCCTTGTAACAGACCGCGCCAGACCGGGGAATGAATTCCCCGGCCATGCTGGCGGCTAGAAAAGCCGCCCTACACTACACGCTACCCCTCTCCTACGCTGTAGGAGAGGGGGCTTTTCGCGAGGGCTGTTGCCCACGCGGAGCTGAGGGAGATGGCTAGAGAAGTGGCTCTGACACCCCGCTTCCTACAACCGCACCATCCATGCCGCGCGGATGCTGGGCAAAGTCATCACCTGCTCCAGTACTTCCGGCGTCAATGGGTCGTCCAACCCTAGCACCAAGATGCCTGGCCCGCCTCGCTCTCGCCTGCCCACCTGCACGAAATGGATGTTCACGCCCGCATGCCCCAGCACAGTGCCCATGCGCCCTAGAATGCCTAGTTGCTCGATGTGTTCGCTGACCAGCAGCAACCCTCGCGCGACAAAATCCAGCCAATAGCCGTCAATCTGCACGATGTGGGGCTCGCCGCGCAGCACCGCCCCAGTAATCGTGTGCCGTTGCCTTGCACTGCACAGACGCAGCTCCACCCAATCCGACCACCCGCCTGCGCTGTCCACCGGTTCGTACTTTCCGGCAAAGGCAATGCCCCGTTCCTGCGCCACCAGCGGTGCGTTCACCCAGTTCACTGCCTCCTCACTGCTTCCCGCTAGCAGCCCCACCAGCGCTGCCGAGACCAACAAGTCCATGCGCTGCCTAGCCACTTGGCTGCCGCAAGCCACTTCTACCGACTGCAGATGATCCGACTGCCATTGGGCGTAGAAACTGCCCAAGCGCTGCGTCAGATCCAGGTAAGGTTGCAATTGCTCCAACTCCTCTGCCGCCAGAGCCGGGGCGTTCACAGGATAACGCGGTATCTGTCCAGCGAGCACTTCCAGCACTTGTTGAGCAACCTCGACTGCCGTGTCCCGCTGGGCTTCTATGGTGGATCCCGCTACATGCGGCGTCAGGACCACCTTATCGCTGCGCAACAAGCGGCTGTTCAGCACTGGTTCCTGGGCAAATACATCGAGTGCAGCACCCGCCAGCCGCCCTTCCTCCAGTGCCTGACACAACGCCTGCTCATCCACCAGATTGCCCCGCGCACAGTTGATGAGATAGGCACTTGGCTTCATCAAAGCCAACTCACGACTGCTAATCAGGCCCCGGTTCTGCTCATGGCCAGGCAGGTGTAGCGAGACGAAATCAGCGCTCCGCAACAACTCGTCGAACGGAACCCATTGCACGCCTAATTGTGCTGCACGCTCTGCAGTAACGAATGGGTCGTACGCGATGACCTTCATCTCCAATCCCATTGCTCGGCGTGCCACGGCTGTCCCCACTCTCCCCAACCCAACCAGTCCCAGCACCTTGCCGCGCACCTGCTCGCCCTGGCAGCATTCCTTCTTCCAGCGCCCCTGGCGCAGCGCAGCGTCCGCGAAGGGGATGCGCCGCACCAAAGACAGTAGCATTGCCAATGTGTGTTCAGCAACTGCCACCGTATTGCCATAGGGCGCGTTGACCACCACAATGCCCCTGCGCGTGGCTGCCGGCAGGTCAATGTTGTCCACCCCCGTGCCGGCGCGTCCGATGGCCCTCAGGCTCGATGCTGCTGCGATCACTTTCTCGGTAATCTGCGTATTGCTGCGCACAATCAAGGCTTCATAAGGCGCAATTACCTGGGCTAGTTCTGACGTGGTTAGGCCAAGTTTCATGTCCACTTGAGCCTGTTCACGAAGCAGCCGCAGCCCTTCCTCTGCCAGTGGTTCGGTGACCAATATGCGATACATCGCACACCCCCGATTATCGCACCAGCGGCAACTCAGCAAGTGCTTTCCTTACCTCGCTCTCTGGGTACTCGTAATCCTGAAGCGTACCGCTGAAGTAGGCATCGTAGGCAGCCAGGTCAAAATGGCCGTGCCCGCTGAAATTGAACAGGATGACTTTCGACTCGCCAGTCTCCTTGCAGCGCAGCGCTTCATCTATAGCCGCGCGCACGGCATGAGCCGTTTCCGGTGCTGGGACAATGCCCTCGCTGCGTGCGAATTGCACCGCTGCCGCAAATACCTCATTCTGGTGGTACGCCACCGCTGCGATGTAACCCGCCTGCGCGAGCGCCGAGATCAGCGGTGCCATGCCGTGATAGCGCAGCCCTCCGGCATGGATGCCCGCGGGCACAAAGGAGTGACCCAGCGTGTGCATTTTCACCAACGGGGTTGTCTTGGCTGTATCGCCAAAGTCATAGGCATAGACCCCCTTGGTGATCGAGGGGCAAGCCTTTGGCTCCACTGCGATAAAGCGCGTCCTGGCTCCCTCCCGCAGCACCCGACGCAGGAAGGGGAAAGCTAGCCCGGCATAGTTGGAGCCACCGCCAACGCAGCCGATGACCACATCCGGCTCTTCGCCTGTCATCTCCATCTGCAGCAGTGCTTCCTCGCCGATCACCGTCTGATGCAGCAAGACGTGGTTGAGCACACTGCCCAGAGAGTACTTGGTGTCCTCGTTCTTGGCTGCCACCTCCACCGCCTCGCTGATGGCAATGCCCAATGAGCCGAGGGAATCTGGGTTCTGGGCGAGGATGCTGCGCCCAGCTTCTGTCTCTGGGCTGGGGCTGGGAGTGACGCTGGCACCCCACAACTGCATCAACGAGCGACGGTACGGCTTTTGCTGATAACTGATCTTCACCATATAGACCTTGCACTCGATGCCGAAGAAATGACAGGCCATCGCCAGTGCACTGCCCCATTGCCCCGCGCCCGTCTCTGTGGTAATACGTCGCACGCCCTCCATCTTGTTGTAATAAGCCTGGGCCACCGCCGTGTTGGGCTTGTGGCTGCCGGGTGGACTCACTCCTTCGTTCTTGTAGTAGATGTGCGCTGGCGTATCCAGAGCTTGCTCCAGGCGTCGTGCACGCACCAGCGGCGTGGGGCGCCACAAACGGTACACTGCGCGCACTTCCTCCGGGATCGGGATGTAGCGCTCCGTGCTCACCTCCTGCCCGATCAACGCCATCGGGAACAATGGCGCCAGGTCATCCGGCCCCACCGGCTGCAGCGTGGCGGGGTGCAATACCGGCGGCAGCGGCACAGGCAAATCCGCGATGATGTTGTACCATGCCTTGGGCAACTTGCCTTCGTCTAATATGAACTTGTTCCTATCCATCTTCATCCTCCTTTCTGTATGTCATCTCTCCTGCCATGCAGGAGAGAGCCTGCCCTGAGCACAACGAACGGGCCGGGGGTGAGTCCCAGCCCCATACACTCCTTCACCTCCTCCATTGTCGCTCTGGCGATAGTCCGCGCCCGCCGTGTGCCATCGCGCAACACATCGCGCACATCTAAGCAAAAACCTCCCATCCCTCGAAAACTCCGGGACGGGAGGTTCTCACCCGCGGTGCCACCCTCATTAGGCCGACCTCTTTATGCCAGAAACAAAAAATCCGCCCGTGACGGCGGAATGACTGTCGTGAAGGCCAGCCTCACTCATTGCAGGTACAGGATAGCACTGTGGCCATCGCTGGCCGTGCCATCCGATACCCTCAGCCGTGATAACGGTGGCGGCTCCGGCACAGGCTACTGGGCCCTCACCCCTGCCCTCTCCCTCTTAGGGAGAGGGAGCAGCAACACCTTTCGCCCTGCAACTCCCAAGCCCATTCAGCGTCCGCAGCGGTACCGGGCTTGCACCTGACCCCGGCTCTCTACACCGCCCACGCACGCCTACTAGCCTTGTTCACAGTCTTTGCTGTTTCGCTTTGATAAAAATATAGCATAGAACAGCCATTCTGTCAAATCTCGTTGCTCTTCTATCTGATAAACGGCATGGCCTGCTCTATAATTGTAAACACTGTCTAGTTGCCCACTGTGTGGCAAGCATCCTTACCCAAGAGGAGAATTAGCAGCAGGCTGTGCTCCCACGTTCAGCCAAAATGGCCGGGGAATGAATTCCCCGGCTGAATGTGCGAAGCCCCTGAAGGGGCTTGTTGCTTTTAGCCAGGGATTTCAATCCCTGGCATCCATGAGCGCTGAAGCGCTCACTACAAACCCGCCCAAAGACGGCGGACTGTGGTCCGCCGGGAGCAAGTGGGATTGCTTCGCCGCCTGTGGCGGCTCGCAATGAGGTCTGTGCCCCTCAATCCTCACTTCCCTGGACATTGCGCCGCTATGGCTGGGTCAATGCCCTTCTTGGCATAGACCTTGTCGAAATAGGTGCGGAAATCGTTCGCTAATTTGCGTGCCTGGCGCTCAAACGCCTCTTTGTCCGCCCACGTGTTGCGCGGGTTGAGCATCGTCTGGTCCACATCGGGACAGGTGCGCGGCACCCAGATATGGAAGAGCGGATCCTCGTCGTATTCCACATCTTTGAGTTTCCCGCTCAAAGCGGCGTGCACGATCGCCCGCGTCACGCTAATGTCAATGCGGTGCCCGACGCCAAAGATGCCGCCCGTCCAGCCCGTGTTGATCAAGTACACGTCCGTCCCATGCTGGCGCATCTTCTCGCCCAGCATGGAAGCGTAAACATCGGGGTTGCGTGGCATGAAGGGCGAACCAAAGAAGCGGGAAAAGGTGCTCTCGGGGTCAATAATGCCCGTCTCCGTGCCAGCCAGTTTGCTCGTGTAGCCCATCAAAAACCACAGCATAGCCTGCTCGGGAGTGAGCCGGGACACTGGCGGCAGCACCCCGTTGGCGTCAGCGGTGAGGAAGAGAATGGTGCGCGGATGCCCGCCCACCGGCGGGTCCTTGATGTTGCTCAGAAAACTGAGTGGATAGGAAGCGCGCGAATTGGGCGTGAGGCGGGCGTCGTCCAAATCGAAATGACCGTCGGGATACATCATCGCGTTCTCGACAATGGCGCCGTGATCTAGGTAATGCGCCTCGTGGAAGACGGCATTCCATATCTCCGGCTCTTTATCCTTGCGCAAGTTGATCAGTTTGGCGTAGCACCCGTACTCGAAGTTGGAAACCCCGTTCTCGCTCCAGGCGTGCTCATCATCGCCCAGCAGCGCACGCCGCGGATCAGCCGAGAGGGTGGTCTTGCCAGTACCCGAGAGCCCGAGCAAGAGGGCGATATCGCCTTCAGGGCCTTCGTTGGCAGAACAGTGCAAGGGCAGGACGCCCACGCCAGGCAGCACATAGTTCATCACACTGAACATCATCTTCTTCACGCTGCCGCAATAGGCTGAGCCATACACCACACCTATGCGTCGGTCAAAGTCCATGGCCACAGCCATGTTCGAAGTGCGTCCATCGCGCAATTTGCGCAGGCGCCCCGCGTACCTTTCCCGATCTAATTTATCATAAGGACACGCCAGCAGCGTGAACCCGCGCTTTGCCAGAACGCTCTTCTCCAAATCAGGGGGCACGGGACGGAACATGTTATCGCTGAACAATGCGGTCAATGCCCTATCCGTCACCACCTTCACCGGCATGGCATACTTTGTCTCCGCCACCAGCACGCGATCCGTGACATAGAGCGTAGGCTTGCGTGCCAGCGTGTTCAGCGCGTCCACCACCAGCATATCGAACGTCTCGGGTTCCATCGGGATGTTGTTCGGCGAATCCCAATCAATGGTCGCTTCGCTTTCCTGATGCCGGACGGTATACGTATCCTGGGGACTGCGCCCGGTGGATTCAGGGGGAGTCCACGTAGCCAGGCATCCGTTTGCGGCAACCAGCGCTTCTTTGCGCGCTACGACCTGAGCGATCATCTCACGGCGCGAGGGATTGTCCTGCACATAAGGGTGCTCGCTGAGGAGCTCAGCTACTTTGCTTTGCCAATCCATATTTCGTTGTTGCCTCCATGTCATCTTCATTTTATCTGTGTTGAGAAGGGGGTGTCTCGTCTTCGCTTCACCTCTCCTCGTGCTCAGTGTTTGCAGCCCAAACATTGTAACACAATTGCACGCGCGCGTCAATACATGAGGGGTAATTGGGGATAGTTCAATGTAGAGCAGACTGCTGAGTCTCGGCCGTCAATCAATTATGAAGTGCAGGACATTCGTTCATTCGCAGACATGTTTGTTGATGGCCCCGCACCAGAAGAGGCGGCTAGAAAAGCCGCCCTACACTACACGCTACCCCCTCTCCTGCAGCAGGAGAGGGGGCCGGGGGTGAGGTCCTTGCTCCAGGCGGACCACAGTCCGCTGTCATCTCTGGCGTGGGTTCGTAGTGAGCGCTTCAGCGCTCATGGATGCCAGGGATTGAAATCCCTGGCTAAAAAGGAAAAGCCCCTAAAAAGGGCTTTTCACATTCTGCCGGGGAATTCACGCCCCGGCCATGCTCCAGGTGCACTGAGGTGCGCACTACGAACCTGTACTGAAGGGGCTTCTCATCTTCAGCTGGGGAATTCACGCCCCGGCCATGCTCCTGGCGCACAACAGTCCGCTGTCATCTCTGGCGTGGGTTCGTAGTGAGCGCTTCAGCGCTCATGGACGCCAGGGATTGAAATCCTTGCCTAAAAAGGAAAAGCCCCTAAAAAGGGCTTTTCACATTCAGCTGGGGAATTCACGCCCCGGCCATGCTCCAGGCGCACTGAAGTGCGCACTACGAACCTGCTGACAACAGTCCGCCGTCATCCCTGGTGCGGGTTCGTAGTGAGCGCTTCAGCGCTCATGGGTGCCAGGGATTGCAATCCCTGGCTAAAAATGAAAAGCCCCTTTCAGGGGCTTTTCGCATTCAGCCAGGGAATTTATTCCCCGGCCACACTCGCCTATTGTTTCAGCACTGCCGGCAGATACAACTTCCGCGCTGGCGGGATACCAGTCTCCTCGCCCAGAATGGCGAACACCGAAAACTGATTCACCCCCGTGACGCTGACCATGTTGAAATCCGGGTCTACCGCGCCGCCAATGGGCACCCACAATTGCGTCGCCTCGTTCCAGCGGTAGATGCGCAGCGTCTCCTCCCGCACACCTGCCAGGTGCTCCTCATGGTAACGCATGTGGATGGTGGCTGGGACGTTCGGCACATACTGCCCGGTCGAGACCTGTACCTCATAGGCGCCACCCACCTGCCGCAGATTGCCCTGCCTATCTCTGCCCGTCGTCGTCTGCTGGATGCTCACCACGGGCTCGCCGTTCAGGCAACCGACTGGCAGCACCAGCCGGAAATTGTCATCCGCTGAGGACAGGATGGTAATGTCACCCACAGGCACAGGTTCCAACTTGAACGGCACCGTTTGGTACACGCTCTGCGCGGATAGATTGGTCGCCACGATCTGCACATAGCCTTGCGTGCCCAGCGCCGGATTCAATATAGCATTGCCACTGTACCAGCCCGTACCTGCATTGTAGCTCATGGGGACAATAATGGCATCTTCTGCTCCCGCCTGCCATACACTAACGGTGGGATTGCCCGCCAGCGCCACCGAGGGCTTGACCTCTACGCGCATGCTCTGCACACTGAGCGGCACAATGCGCGTCTCCAGCGTGAACGGATCTGGCATCAGGGTCATTCCCTGCATCATCATTGCTTGCGCTGGAACACAGTCCACGGTCATGGAACCGGATGCACCGTCCTTGCTGGCGCGCACCGTTTCCCCATCGTGTGCACCATAGACCACAATCTGACCAGAGGCATTGGTCTTGCCCTGTTCCAAGTCTGGACCAAGACGGTCAATCCATACATCCGCCCCTTCTACCGGCGCTCCACTGCTAGGGTAGCTGACAATAACCGTAAAAGGAGCACAAACATCCGTATCGAAATTCGTCACATACACTTGCTGCCAATCTTCCACCGCGATAGCGTTGGGCCCAGGGATGATAGCACCGCGCTCCACTGGCGAGCGCAATGTCCAGCGCGTGGGTGAACTGCTGTCGGCAAAGCGGCGCAAGACCGTCTCCCAGGTGGATTCGCCCGTCTTGTAATCGTGATAGGTCTGTGTGCGGTGTCTATGGTTGGGGTCAAAGTCGGAGCAGAGCTCAGTAGACGTGTACTGGTAGTACATGATGCTGGAGCGGCGATCTTGCGGTGTCGTGTTAAAATTCGTCGCACAGTAAGCATCGCTGGTTTTATTGCCATTGCGATCTAGGTATTCGTCCCACAGCCCCAATCCATAGTGTCCGAATTCATGGATGAAGGTGCGGAAGCCATTGCTGAACACCCAATCGCCAGTGTTAGAAGTATTGCCATTGAAATGGCGGCCCATGTAAATATGCGCGTCTGTGCCACCGGTGATGCCCCACACATCCGCACATGGCCAGACTTGATTGGAGGCGTGGATACGCATATCGGCATCTGCCCAGCGCGAACGGTTGTCGCGAACCTCGATCACCTCCCAGAAGAACTGCCCATCGCCCACATCGTAGAGATACGCTGAGGCATTCTCCAATCCCTGGCGCAAATCTGTAAGGTACGTGCTGCTGGCATCCCACTCTACCGAAACCACCATGTGCATACCCACCAGTGGCTGATTCTTGCGCACGGTCAGCACCTGCTCGACGTTGATGTTGCTCACTTCAAACAGTTGCGGCGTGCCATCGGCAGCAATGCTCACGTTGGTCTGGTAAATGCGCCAGGCCCAGTCACTCGTGCCATCCAGGTCGTGGTAGTCCTTGGAACTGGGCTTTTCGTACACCTTGTACAGGGCTGCCAATTGATCATCAATCAGCACATCGGGCACCATAATCGTGCCACCTGCACCAGTCGCACCCACATAGTTGCCATTGTGATAGACCTTCGCTCCGTTCTTGTTCGCCGCGCTCTCATCCTGCACACGCACCGTTACATCCTTGCCCACGGTCGTGGACGTGTCGGCAGCCGCGGGATAGCTCTCCAAGTTGCCCGCCGCATCGCGTGCACGGCAGCGGAAATAATAGGTATGTCCGCGCGTGCCATTGAACGTAGCCGATGTAGAAGTCGTTGCCATGCGCCAATCCGTCCATGCCCCGCTGCCATCCTTGTACTGCACGTCATAGCTGGCGATCGGCGCGCCGCTCCCGGCATTACCTGTCCAGCTCACCGTGAACGAGGCATGGCCCTGGTTCGCTGCTAGCGCGTTCACCGCAGAACTCGGCGCTGTCGTGTCAATGTAGAATGGCCCATAGTGCTTTGCGCCTGTGCCCCCGTTTCTGGCGCGGTCCACCGCCCGCACGTGGAAATACCAGTCGTTGTCATCCGCCAGCGGGCTGCTGGTGGTGCTTGTCCCCAGCGTCTCTGTAACGGCATCGGGCACTGTGCTTGACGAATGATCCCACACGTAGGAGTAGCCGCCCAAGCCACTGAGGGCATCGGAAGCACCCGACCACTGGCAAGCGACCTGGTTCTGATTAGACCAGGTGCTGGGACTGTGCGTCGTGCTAGAAACGCTTGTGGGGTTCTGCGGAGGCGTCGTGTCAATATAGAACGGCCCCAAATGCACGGCGCCCGTCGCCCAGTTGCCTGCCAGGTCACGTGTGCGCAGGTGGAAGTAGTGAGTGCTCCCATCAGCCAGGGCTGAAGAAGTGGTGCTGGTAATGTAGGTATCCACCGTTGTATCCGGTAGAGTAGTACTGGAAGTATCCCAGACAAAGGAATAGCCGCTGACGCCACTGGAAGCATCGCTAGCCCCTGACCATTGCACCTGCACGGTATTATCGTTGTTCCACTGGCTAACGACATGGCTGGGGCTGGTCAAGGACGTGGGGTTGTTCGGTGGCGTGGTGTCAATGGAAACCCCATAGACAGTGCTGTAGCCGGTGTTGCCCGCCATATCCTGGATGCTGAACTTGATCTTGTTGCGTTGTGTGGTCAGCGAATCCTGATTGAAGGGCACACTGGCGGCAGTGATGGTCTGCTCGGCAGTCGTACCGTCCGATCCGGTGCAAGAGGCTACTTGCCAGGCGCTCCAGTTAGCCCCACCATCCTTAGAATAGGCATAGCGCGCCGTGTCCACCTTCAAGCCCGAACCGGCATCCGAGACCTTGACGCTGCACGTTGGCTGCTGCGTGGTCTGCCAGTTCGTGGGTTGGAAATCGCGCCAGCCGCTGGGCGGCGCGGATTCGGCTGCGGTATAGACCTGCACGCCACTGCCGTCGGAATGCCCGACGATAATGTCCAACGCTCCGTCGTGGTCCACATGCCCCCATACGGCGCCGCTATAGGAACCCGAGGTAGGCAAGCTGGTCATACAGGGCGACCAGGAGCGACCGCCATCGCCCGCCCACACCTTCACACCCTCGGTCCTGTGTGCAGCCAGGATGTCCAGATGGCCATCGTTGTTGAAATCACCCAAGTCCACATGCCAGTATTGGGAAGCGGCCTTGGTGTCAGGCGAAGGCAAGGCGGTCCAAGAGCTACCGCCATTGCCTGCCCAGAGCAACAAGCCATGAGTGTTCGTGCCCGCCAGGATGTCCAGCCAGCCGTCGTGGTTGATATCGCCCACAGCCAAGCCATAGACGTTGCCACTCGCCATTGGCTGCGGCCAAGGCGTCCAGCCCGTGCCACCGTTGCCCCGCCAGACATAGACGCCATTGCTTGCGGAACCGGCCAAGACATCCAGTTTCCCATCGTGGTTCACATCGCCCACTGCCACGCTGTGGAACGAGCCACTGCTTACCGGCGCTGGAAATGGACTCCAGCCGCTAAAGCTCAGGCTCTTGTAGGCACGGACGCCAGACCTGTCGCTGGCTGCCACTAGGTCTAGCAAGCCATCGTTGTCAATATCGCCCATCGCCACATCGCGGTATTCACCGCTGCTGGGCAAGCCGCTAAAGGAAGGATCCCACAACGAGTAGATCCAAGCGCGCAGTCCAACGGTGATGGCGCCAGTAACCAAATCGGGATAGCCATCCCGGCTGAAATCGCCGATGGCCACATCCAAGTAACCGCCTGTCTTGGGTGGATTGTAGTAGGCCATGTCGTACCAGTGGTTGCCGCCGTCGCCGCGCCAAATCCAAACACCTTGGGTGCGGCTGGCGGCAGCGATGTCCAGATTGCCGTCGTTGTTCACATCGCCCACCGCCACGCCATACCAATCTCCACTGCTTGTGGGCCAGGGAGCTTTGATCCAGGAACACAACTCTTCAGCCTCGCCCGTGTCCGCCCAACATTGCACTCCTCCACCACCGGCGTTGCTGCCTGCTAAATCGAGTTTCCCGTCGTTGTTCATATCGCCTAATGCCAGATCGAAGTATTTGCCGCTCCCTGTGGGGAAGGGGAAAGCCGACCAGGAGCCAGCACCATTGCCGCGCCAGGCTTGAATGCCCGCGTTCTCCCAAGAACTGGCCACCAGGTCTAAATTGCCATCGTTGTTCAGGTCGCCGAACTGTATGCCCGCGGAGTCAAGCCTAGAGAAGCCCACCATCGCCGGCGTCCAGTTGCCCAAGCCATCTCCCGTCCAGACTTTGATACTGCTCTGAGAGGCAGCCCCGATGTCCAGCTTCCCATCGTGGTTGATGTCGCCAAAGGCAACGCCCCGCGTGTAACCGATGGACGAGAGTCCAGTCAGCGCCGAGGTCCAACCGGTACCACTCGTGTTGCGCCAGACATGCACGCCGCCATTGGGGTCATACCATCCGGCCACAATATCGGGCCAGCCGTCATTGTTCAAGTCGCCGGCATCCACACCCCAGTAAGTAAGCTGGCGAGTCGGCACAGGCCCCAGCCCCCACTCCCGCCCACCCCCCGACGAATAATAGACCAGGACGCCGCCGTTATTGCCATGGGTAGCCACAATATCCAGGTCGCCATCGCGGTCAAAATCGGCCAGAGCGACATCGTAATAGCGGCCGCTGGTCGGTAAGCCAGTGCTGCAGGAGGTCCACGTCTTGGCGCCGTCACCCCACCAGGCTTTGACGCCTGAGTCCTCGGTTGCAGCGACTAGGTCAAGATTGCCATCGTGGTTGAGGTCGCCCAAGGCCAGACCGTGGTACTTGCCTTTAGTGGGCAAGTTGCCTGAGTTATCTTCCCACGACCCAGCGCCATTGCCAAACCAGACGCGCAGCCCCATTTCTTCAGCCAGCCCGCTGATAATGTCCAGCTTGCCATCGTGGTTGATGTCGCCAAAGGCAATACCATGGTATGGGTTCGTGGTGGGCAGGCCAATGGAAGCCAGCGTCCACTTGACTTCGTTTTCAGCCCGTATGGTTGTTTGCCGTGTCGGCGGCGGGAAGAGCCAGGAGAGGAAGACGACGAGAGAGAGGAACACACGCAGGACTCGCAAAGTTTGCTTTTTCATTTTACGCCTCCTTCCGTGAGATGCGGAACAAAGGGGAACAGACAAGCAACGCATCACCCGGGTAGATGAACGCAGATGCAAAGGAGCAAAAAAGGTGCAGTTCTGGACGACCAGAACCCATTAGCAAAGAGAGGCAACGAGTCCTGCCGGGTATTCTACGCAAAATAATAACGCATTGTCCGCCAAAAAGTCAAATTGTCTGGGATGTATTGATTCGTTCCCCTTGCACCATGCCCTCAACGAATGGCTATGCCAAAACGAATTCGTTTATTCGTTCCCCATTCGTTGACGGCCATCGTCACACTGCTTCAGGCGGACAACAGTCCGCCGCCTCCTGGCGGGTTTGTAGTGAGCGCTTCAGCGCTTGGATTGCCTCACCTCAGGCCCCCTCTCCTACGCTGTAGGAGAAGGGCTTTTTGCGTGGACTGTTGTCCACGCCGAGCAGGTGCCAGGGATTGCAATCCCCAGCCATGCTGGCTGAGCGTGGGAGCCCAGCCTGCTGCTCTGCGGTGATTCGTTTATTCGTTCCTCCATTCGTTGATGGCCATCGCTCCACCTGCTCCCGGCGGACCACAGTCCGCCGCCTCCTGGCGGGTTTGTAGTGAGCGCTTCAGCGCTCGGATTGCCTCACCTCCTGGCCCCTCTCCTACGCTGTAGGAGAGGGGCTTTTTGCGTGGGCTGTTGTCCACGTGGAGCAGATGCCAGGGATTGCAATCCCCGGCCATGCAGGCTGGGCGTGGGAGCCCAGCCTGCTGTGCCTTTGCAGGGGCGGCTCCTCCTGGGTGAGTTTGTAGTGAGCGTTTCAGCGCTCATGGGCGCCAGGTATTGAAATCCCTGGCTAAAAAGGGAAAAGCCCCTTTCAGGGGCTTTTCACATTCAGCTGGGGAATTCACGCCCCGGCCACGCTCCAGGCGCACTGAAGTGCGCACTACGAACCTGCTGCCCCTTTCAAGGGCTTCTCACATTCAGCTGGGGAATTCACGCCCTGGCTATGCTAGCTGGGCATGGGAGCCCAACCTGCTGCGCTGCAGTGATTCGTTCTCCCATCCGTTGATGGCCATCACTTCAACTGCTCCAGGCGGACAAAAGTCCGCCGTCTTTTGGCGTGGACTGTTACAGGGGAAAGCCATCAACGAATAGGAAAAACGAATCATCGAATGACGCTGCGGTGATTCGTTTATTCGTTCCCCGGCTATGCTCATCACCAACGAGATTGCTTCGGGTGCAGGGCGCTCTCGCCATGACGTTACATCAGTTCTCACGCCCAGCAAGGTTTGACGTCTTGGCCTTTTCATGGTACACTGCAGCGTAGCGACCACCTTGCCCTACAATGTAGCAAGAGGCTACTTCGAAGCATATATTACAGGTTGCATCATCTTGTTTCTTCTATGTAGATTGCTTGTTGTGGAGTGCAGCATGAACTGGCGTGATCATATTATAACAGATCCTGCCATCTGTCATGGCAAAGCCTGTATCAAAGGCACGCGCATTTTGGTATCCGTGATCTTGGATAACCTGGCAGCAGGATTGACGATTGAAGATATCTTGCACAGCTACCCCACTCTCACGCGAGAGGCTATCCAAGCAGCTATCGCTTATGCTGCCGAGGTAGTTGCTGAGCGCATCATGCCCTTACCTGCCTAAGACATGGAACCACTCCTGCGTTTTAAGGTAGATGAGAACTTGCCTATTGAAGTAGCAGAGCATTTGCGTCAGGCCGGGCATGAAGCAGCAACTGTGCCAGAAGAACAAATGGGTGGTGCATCAGATGATGTCATCGCTGCAGTGTGCCGGCGTGAGAAACGCACCTTGATCACGCTGGTAGATCATGAACGGATCGCCAGGGCTGAGTTGGTCGCGACGGCCCGGTTGGACGGCTTGTATGGTCAGCGTTGGAAGGCGGAAACGGTGAACTCCGTCATCAAGCGCAAGTTTGGCGATGCCATCCGCTCGCGCCTGGTGGTTCTCCAGAACCGCGAGCCGGCTGTCAAGGGGTGGGTCTACAATCTCCATCGCTAGTTTTGTCAACAGACCTATCTATCTTTGCAACTGAGCAAGTTATGTTTTATTAATTGTCCAGAGGACTAACTGTGCCATCAGGCAATATCGTTTGATCCAATATGGCTTTATCTAAAGCGTCTTTTGACACCCGGGCTCCCAGCAAGTTAGCTCTCCGCAGATTCGTCATAGTTAGGTTTGCCTCCTCTAGATCAGCTCCTTGAAGCTTTGCGTCTTGCAAATCGGCACCCTCCAGGTTAGCTCCTCTCAGAATGGCACCCCGTAAATCTGCACGAGCTAAATATGTATAGCAAAGTTGCGCCCGCCTTAGGACAGCACCACACATTTCTACCCCTGGCAATTGGAGACCACTTAAGACTGCCTCAGAAAGATTAATACCATTAAAGGAAGGTTTATGGTCAAGCTGTTCATATTTGCGGAGCAATTCAATATGTTGCCTCTTTTCTGTGTCCGCTTGCTCTCGCATTCGTAGTTCAGCTGCATGTTCACACTTGGTCATCTCCAATTGTGTCTCCAGGTGTTTTTCCCGCAATGCCATCCAATGGTTTAATACTGATGTTGCGATACTGGTCACGAGAGAAATAACCCCACCAATTATCATTCCGATGTGTTCTGGACTCATGGACCCTCCTATTCTTTCCTAAGTGCATATTGAATTCCGGACGTTTCCTCTTTGCCCCGGGCTCACTCGCTAAATTCTACATTGAGAGTTGTTTGCAGGAAAATTCGAAGAACAGGTCCAGTGGCGACCGTGCTTCTTGGGAAGTCTAAAGAGGGATGGTCATGCAAAGAAAGTTCGGTAGAGGATGACGAGAGCGGCGCTCATGATTAGGAGTAGAAACAGAAGCCCTCCCCAGCCGGCGCTGTTGGACTGTTCTCCGGTATTAACGGGAATCACGATAATCTGATTTGTTGAGAGGCGCCACCAAAGAGACAGAGCATAGAGACTTTCTATTACTATGACTACCAAAGCCAGCAGAAACCAAACCTGATCTATGGTTTCACCTCCATTATCCGTAGCGTGCACTACACTTATAGCATAAAGTCGTCTCTGGGATTGCTTCTAGTCTCGCAGGATCAATAGGAACGCCGCAACGTTCGCAAATCCCGTAGTTGCCACACATCAGGCGTCTCAATGCACGTTCTATCTCAGACAGTTTTCTTTTCCTCCTTTGAAGATCCCTTAGATCATCCTCAACATGACCAAACCGGCGGCTCATCTCCTCATACTGATGAATCCGCTTTTGTAGATCTTCATGTTGCTGTTCCAGAGACAGCTGAAGCTTAGATAAACGATGGTTGGCGTACATTGGGCACCTCCTTAAAGATCTCTGTTCCTGTCCAGTTCTTGACATGCTATCTCAAACCGAACCCCTTAAAGTCAAGGCAATTGTTCCAGAATCTATTTCCGCAAATAGGATATATGATTTTCCATCCTAACGCGTCCTGTCCTCGTTATCAAGATAATCCAATGAAGATTCCTCTCTCGTACTATAATGTTATACTAAAAGTCCAATTAATGTCCTGCGTTTGTCTAAACTTTTCCGAAACCCATTGATTACTAAAAGGTTTTATGGTATGATATAAATGCGATGGGCAAAGTTTACAGATCCAGCTCGGGCAGCGAAATGCATCGTTTCTCAAGTAGGAGGGGAGGATGAGGGAAGAATTTGTCAAGTGGGTAAGCAGCGCAGCGTCATTGTTACGCAAACGGGATATCCGAGGCTTAGGTAAAAGCGCCCTGGTAAGTGAGCTGCCATCCCTTTTGCGAAGGCATTTACCTCAACCCGTAGAGTATTATTCAACCGTTCTCGTTGGGGATGTTATGAAAGAAGTTTTAAGGAACGCTATAGAAAGCATGCGGCCGTCTAATACAGAGAGGGATACGCCTCTTTGGCGCAGCTATACATTCCTCAAAGAATACATTTGGGAAGGGAAAGAATGGGGTATCGTCGCAAGCGATCTAGCCGTGGCCCGGTCAACATTCTACAGCATACGAAAAGAGGCCCTGGAGGCGATGGCGCTTTTGTTATGGCGGTCAGAGGAGGAGGCTAAGATGGCGGTAAAAGTCAAACACAACCTGCAGCACCAAGTACACATTCACGAATTTGTGCCAAGGCAGGATAATACAGGGAGAGACTATGTAATGGACGTCTTCATCCCCGAACTCCGTGATGGGAAGGCTTGGTTGATATCTGTTGAGGGTGAAGCAGGTGTAGGTAAGTCAACTCTCATTTATAAAGTAGCCGAAGAAGTAGAGAAAAAACGGGACGAGCATCGGCTTCAATTCGAAGCAGTCATCTGGCTCTCCCATCGTTCGGACCCCCGAATAACGCGACAGTTGTTAGGGATGCCTCCCGATCTCGAAAATGTCTGGAAAACAGACCTAAACCTGATTGGCACTACACTTGGAAAGAGAGAAATACTACAAATTCCATCTAACGAGGAAAAACAACTTTTTCTAGAACAAGTGCTGAAAGACTGCGTGTGCCTGTTTATCTTTGATAATATGGATTCGGAATATCTCCCCGACGGTCTTGAAGGCAAGGTCCATGACTTTATCTACAGACTGCCTCGCCAACACAAATCTATAATCACCAAACGCAAACCACCTTGCGTAGGTGAAAAATTAGTAAAAATCGGCCCAATGACAAGAGAGGAAGCAAAAAATTACATAAGAATGGAAATCGAGGCATTGGGAGTAAGACCACCGCTTGCAGAGATGGAGCTGGAGAAACTGTTAGAACACCCATATGCTAATTATCCTTTGGTTATGAGTGTGTTTTTGGGAAGTGTGCGAACATACCCGACTTTCGATGAGGCTCTAGAGCATCTTTCCTCCGCAGAGAACATAAGAAAGGTGATTGAGTTCTATTATCTGAGGGCCTATCAACGGTTACCATCCTCTGCCAAGAATGTATTGGTTGTGCTGCCCCTATTCAGGGATATGCCTTCGTCCGAAGACCTCCAAGTAGCTAGTGGGATTTCAAGCGCAGGGATATACGATGCTATAGGGAAGCTATGCCACGCCCATATGATAGAGCGGGTAGAAAGACCAGAGTATGCCGGGTATGATGCGGTACCTCTAGTACGCGGATTTATCGCTGAATCAATTTGGAAAGACCCACAAGTTGCTGATTTCTGCGACAAAGCGTGCGAGCGTTTGACTGATTACTACCTCGAGGCCTTGGACGTTAGAAAGGATCGTTTAGATAGTACGTTATTGTTCCTCAGACGAGAAAAGGGCAATGTTATAAAGATAATGGAGTGGTGTTATGACCTAGAGAAATGGGAAGAGGTGCAGAAGTTTGTAGAGCTGATGGGGATCCCGCTTGGTGTCCTCCGATATCTTGACGAGAAGATACTCTGGGGAAGACGGGCCATGAAGGCTTCGGAAAGGCTCGGGCAACTGGACCGTCAAGGATGGTTTGCGGTTCGAGACGTGGCCTGGTCTTATATCAATATGGGCACGAACGAATCGCGATCCAAGGCCAAAGAACTTCTAGAAGAGATTTTGGAACAAGCTAGAAACAACAGGTGGGAGCACGTGCTGGCGCTCACTTTGCGGGATATGGCTGAATTAACGATGGACGAGGGAGAATACGAAAAAGCTCAAGAGATGCTTAAGGAGAGTTTGGATATTTGGGAGAGTTTAGAACAACCCCAAGCTGAATACTGGAAAACCATATCTTTGCGTTCACGTGCCAAACTTTGGCTGATGCAAGGCCTATTGGAAGAAGCAGCAGAACAATATCATCAGCTTTTAAATGCGTTCGTGGATAGTGGCGATTTGAGCATACTAATAGGAACGCATAGCTCTCTGGCCTTAATTGAGATTATGCAAGGGAAATGCGAGGAAGCAAGAAGGAGGTCTGATCTGAGTATCGAATGGGCACAGGCTATCTGCTACCCTGCTAGTGCTATGGCCTTTGCTCTAAGTGTACGTGCACAAATCGAAAGGAAATGCGGAAACGAGGCGGAAGCCAAAAAACGCGCTGATGAGGCCAGGAAAATCTACGAAGATCTCGGCATGGAATACCATGCCAATATTCTGGAAGAAGAATTCAAACTGTCCGATCGCTGATTTCTTGGAATTAAAAGGGCTTAATTGCTCAGTTGCAAACATTGGGTAATCGTGGTTACATACCGAGTATAGACACAAGAGAGAGCCGCTACGTAACCGTTGCCCGAATAGCCTACCACCTGGCCCAAGAGGTCTTGCCACGCTACTCCCATCCCAAGAGCCCTCACCGCTACACTCTGCCCCCATTGGCTGCTTGTGTACTGCTGACGTTCTATCTCAGGCTCAGCTACCGGGACATGGAAGAATGGCTGTTGGCCACGGACAAAGTCGGCGACGTGCTGGAGTTGAAGCGTGTGCCGGACCCCAGCACCCTGTCGCGCGCCTCCAAGCGTCTGCTGGGCATGAAAGTGCTGGACCAGATGCGGCGCAAGTTGCTGGATGAGGCAGGGATTGAAGAAGAAGCGATCGCCTCTGATAGCACAGGATATGCCACCACCCAGGCGAGCGCCTATTACCGCAGTCGGACGGGCCGTACGATGCGGGAATTCAGAAAGGGGCCTACGCGGTGGGCACGCGCAGGTTTGGCGATGCCATCCGCTCGCGCCTGGTGGTTCTCCAGAACCGCGAGCCGGCTGTCAAGGGATTGGTCTACAATCTCCATCGCTAGTTTTGTCAACAGACCTATCTATCTTTGCAACTGAGCAAAATCGAGAATTGATGATAATACTATAAGGTCCATCTGGTCGAGCACCTGCTCAGACATCTCGCGCGGGCTGATGGTACCAGTATATTCCAGCAGACGGTCGCTGAGAGTGCTCTTGCCGTGGTCGATGTGGGCGATGATACAGAAATTGCGGATGTAACTTTGATCCATCTTCACTCGTGCCGGGGCGCAAGTGTTCTGGCCCCGGTTAAGCATAGTATACCGTATTTGGCGCAAAAGGGGGAAAGAGGAATCTCTCCACTCCCCATATAATGGGAGGAAGGCCTTCCTGAATGTAGAGCGTTGATTAATGCAGCGTGAACCTGCGAAAGTGTTTGCAATCCCCCCGTTTTTCTGATAGAATGTGTATAGAGTTGGGTCGCATAGGCTGTCGAGAAGGGTGGCAGGTTTGCGTTTTTCTCATGTCATCTCTGGCGTGGGTTCGTAGTGAGCGCTTCAGCGCTCATACGCGCCAGGGATTGAAATCCTTGCCTAAAAGGGAAAAGCCCCTAAAAAGGGCTTTTCACATTCAGCTGGGGAATTCACGCCCCGGCCACGCTCCATGCGCACTGAAGTGCGCACTACGAACCTGCTGCACTGAAGTGCGCACTACGAACCTGCTACAGGCGCACTGAAGTGCGCACTACGAACCTGCTGCACTGAAGTGCGCACTACGAACCTGCTACAGGCGCACTGAAGTGCGCACTACGAACCTGCTGCCCCTTGCAGGGGCGGCTCCCAGCCTCCCGCAAATCTTGACAGTTTTGAATATCGGCGCTATAATAGGATAAATGACCGGCGCGCATCTTTGACTGCTGCGACGTTGGTCGGCTTATCTTTCTGTGTTGGGAAAGAGCCTCGAGGTGAGGTCACCTCCGAAGGCTGAAGATGGGAACTTGATCGCTTTGAGAACGTCTTTGAGTAGAGACAGAACCAAGAGCAAGGATGGACACAGACAGTAGTAGCAGTCACATACATACTGGTTCCGACGACCTTGCAAGTTACCAGACAAACATTCCGCCCTGAGCGATAAAACGGCGCATCGGAAATAACTAAGCCCGGTTTGCGCGCGAAGCGGGCTTTTACACCGAGTCGCAGTTTTTTCGCTGCGACTTTTTTGTGCCCGGGAGATATGGTAACCTGCGTGGTCGAAGGAACCGCCAATCCAAGAACTGGAGGAGTTACAATGACCACGTATTTGAGCCAAATCCTGGGCAAGCCAGTCTGGAATGCGCGTGGTGAACGTCTGGGACGTTGCGCTGATGTGCTGGTAGCGGGAGCAGAGACCCCTTTTCCATTCGTGCGCGCCCTTGCCCTGCGCAATGGACAAGAGCCGCGTCTCATCCCGGCAGAAGCTATCGCTTGGCTGAGCCCCTCCATTATCCTCAATATCGTTGAGCCCCCGGTCTATGAAAAACGCGGGGATGAACTCTGGCTGGCCCGCCAGGTCCTAGATCGCCAGATCGTGGACATCGAGGGACGGCGACTAGTGCGTGTGAACGATTTGCAACTTGCCCGAACCTGTCCCGGCGGCCCCTATTGTCTGGCCGGCGTCGACATTGGCACACGTGGTCTGTTGCGCCGTTTGGGGCTGGAAGCTCCACTCTCCTTGCTGTTCAAATTCCTCCACCGCGAGCCGGCAGAAGCCATCATCCCTTGGAGCGAAGTGGCGCCACTGCAGGCAGACGCCCCCATCCGCCTGCGCATCTCGCACGACAAGATCAGCGAAATGCACCCTGCCGACATCGCGGACATCATCGAAGACCTCGACCGCCCCATGGGTCAGGCTTTGCTGCAAACCCTCGACAACGAAACCATTGCCGATACCATGGAAGAACTCGAGCCCGAACTGCAGGCAAGCATCTTGGGCACGCTGCCCCCAGAGCGTGCCGCCGACGTGCTGGAGGAGATGGGCCCCGATGAAGCAGCGGACGTGTTGGCCGACCTGCGCCCCACCGACCGTGCCAAACTCCTGGATCTCATGGAGGATGAGGACGCCAGCGAGGTGGAAAAACTGCTGGCGTACCCGGAAGAGTCTGCTGGGGGCATCATGACCACGGAGTACGTTACCATCCCCATGAATTTGACGGTGAGCGAAGCGCTGGATTACCTGCGCCACTCGCCTGCCGCACAGGAAGACGAGGCCCTGTATTATATTTATGTACTAAACGAGCAGCACAAGTTACAGGGCGTGATTAGTCTGCGCGAACTTGTCCTAGCGTCACCGGATGAGCCTGTAGCCGAGATCATGGAAACAGATGTGATCAAAGTGGGTCCATTCGAGCCGCAGAGCGAGGTGGCGCGACTGGTCGCCAAGTACAATTTGCTGGCCATCCCAGTCCTGG
Organism: Chloroflexota bacterium; assembly: GCA_014360905.1. Lineage (NCBI taxonomy): Bacteria > Bacillati > Chloroflexota > Chloroflexota bacterium. Next base: position 32,749 of record JACIWW010000021.1, on the reverse strand, counting down.
ACGAGCACAATGTCATGCTCGGCATTGTCACCGTGGACGATGCGCTGGATCACGTCCTTCCCACTGCCTGGAAGAAGCGGCTGCCCCGCTTTTTCTAAGGCAACCTCACTAACCTATCTTCCATGCGGAGATGCTGACCATGACGCTGAAACAACGCATGAAGCATATCGCCCAAAGATTGATGCTCTTTCTATCCATCATGGGTCCTGGGCTGATCACGGCCAGTGCAGACAACGACGCCCCTGGCGTGGCCACCTATTCCATGGCTGGCTCGTTCTATGGCTATTCCTTTCTGTGGGTGTTGGTGTGGGTCACTTTCGGAGAGGTCGTAACCCAGGAGATGGCGGCACGCATGGGCGCAGCAACAGGCAAAGGTCTCACCGACCTGGTGCGTGAGCGCTTTGGTGTGAGAATGGCTTTTCTGGTCATGCTGGGGCTGATTCTGGCCAACCTGGGCACGACAGCGGCTCAGTTCGCCGGCATTGCTGCTAGCGGCGAGTTGTTTGGACTGTCGCGCTACATCATCGTGCCCCTGGCGGGGCTGGCCGTGTGGCTGCTGGTACTGCGTGGCTCGTACCAGCATGTCGAGAAAGTGCTGCTTTTCCTCACTCTCTATGCGGTAGCCTACATCCTCTCTGCCTTCCTTGCGCGTCCACCTTTTGGGGAGGTGCTGTACCACACCGTTGTGCCTACCATCCATTTCGAGCCGCATTTCCTACTAGCAGTGCTGGCCACGGTGGGCACGACCATGACCCCGTGGGGTTGCGCCTACATGCAGGCTACCGTCGCCGATAAGGGCGTGACCATGAAGGAATACCCCTTCACGCGCTTGGACGTGGTTTTTGGCGCGGTGATGGGCAATGTCGTCTCTGCCTTCATTATCATTTGCACCGCAGCGACGTTATTTGTACATGGTATTCGCGTGGAGGCTGCGGAACAGGCCGCCATGGCCTTGGAACCATTGGCTGGCACGTGGGCAAAGCAACTTTTCAGCGCTGGATTGTTCGGCGCCTCGCTCTTGGCTGCTTCCGTCTTGCCACTGGCGACCACTTACGCTGTGTGCGAAGCCTTTGGCTGGGAACGCGGCATTGACCGCACCTTGGACGATGCCCCGATGTTCTATGGCTTGTATACCTTCATGATCGTGCTGAGCGTGTTGATCGTGCTCATCCCCGGTTTGCCGCTCTTCCCCCTCATGTGGCTATCGCAGGTAGTCAACGCTGTGCTCCTGCCCGCCGTCATGGTCATGATGTTGCGCCTGGCAAACGACCGCAGCATCATGAAAGCGTGGTGCAACAAGCGCACGACCAACGTCTTTGCCACCGTGCTGGCAGTGTTGATCACCATCGCCACGGGGGTGCTCCTCTGGGATGCGCTGTTCTGATATGTTCGCTCGGCGTGGACAACAGCCCACGCAAAAAGACGGCGGACTGTGGTCCGCCCGGAGCAAGTGGGATTGCAGGGCATGGCCGGGGAATGAATTCCCTGGCTGAAGATGAGAAGCCCCTTCAGTGCAGGTTCGTAGTGCGCACTTCAGTGCGCCTGGAGCGTGGCCGGGGAATGGATTCCCCAGCTGAATGTGAGAAGCCCTTTTTAGGGGCAGGTTCGTAGTGCGCACTTCAGTGCGCCTGGAGCGTGGCCGGGGAATGAATTCCCCGGCTGAAGATAAGAAGCCCCTTCAGTACAGGTTCGTAGTGCGCACTTCAGTGCGCCTGGAGCATGGCCGGGGAATGAATTCCCTGGCTGAAGATGAGAAGCCCCTTCAGTACAGGTTCGTAGTGCGCACTTCAGTGCGCCTGGAGCGTGGCCGGGGAATGGATTCCCCGGCCCCTGGAGCAAGAAACCAGGTTTCTTCCAGAAACCTGGTTTCTTGTTGATTTTTGCTCTGAATTTGACAGATTTTGGTCTATGGCCTATAATATTGGTAAGTGGAACAGTGGGGCATTTGGTGCAAAGAATAGTCAAAACTTATGGCCCAGTGCCACCAAAACAAGAGAAAATTAGGGTCGGCAGACGCGCATAAGCGCATATCGGTGAGGTATGCTTCTATCACTAGCCCATGCCGGAGGAATCAGATGATAGACTTGCACAGAAAACCGGTTTATGTTTTGCTTGTTCTCACCCTGCTTGTAACGATGCTATTGGCCCTGGTGTGCTGCCAGCAAGGAACTCCTACACCCACGCCTACTCCATTGCCTACCGCCACGAATACTCCCATCCCTACTAACACGCCCACTGCTTCCGCAACCCCGGTTGCTATGTTCAGTCATATCGTCTTTGGCACCGAACTCGAGTCTGGCGTGCGAGTGAAGAACCCTGGCACCAGCTTTCCCGCTGGCACCGACACGGTGTACGCACAATGGAGCTATCACAACATGCGCCATGGCTTGCCATGGAAGTACTGCTGGTACTTTGACAATGCGCTGCGCTCCTGTGACTCATTTACCTGGGATGTGTACCTCAACGCTGCCTCTGGCGATGCCTATACAGCCCCCTTCACAGAGCCGACTGGCTTAGCCCCTGGCGTCTATCGGCTGGATCTGTTCATCGAGGAGCGCCCAGTGGCATCGGCGTCTTTCTGGGTTCTGGCACCTACCCCCACACCTACCGCCATCCCAACCGCAACTCCTCCACCTCCGCCGGATATCCAGGCTATCATACGCAGGGCTGCTCTCTCGGTGGTGCGGTTGGAGTTTCCTGCCTTGGGGCAAGGGGGCTCCGCTTCGATCGTGGACGGACAGCAGGGCTTGCTGCTTACCAATTGGCATGTCGTCGCCGACGATAACGGACGTTCGCCCGAAGGCGAATTGGTAGCTGTTTTCTGCACTCTGGACCCGGACGATGAGCCGCGCCTCTCCTACTGGGCTCAGGTGCTGAGGTCTGCTTCTGACCCCGTACTTGACCTGGCTTTCCTGCAGATCGTAACCTATGAGGATGGACAGACTCCTATTCGTGGCTCGTTGAACTTACCGTCCATCCCCCTGGGCAACAGTGAGCAAGTGCGTCGAGGCGATCGCATTATCCTGCTAGGTTACCCGGATTATGCCAAAGACACGCTCTCCTGGACGGAAGGCGGGGTAGTTACATTCGATCGTGATTGGATCAAGACCGATGCGCTGGCCAGTTACGGACACAGCGGGGGCATGGCGATCAATAAGCAGGGCGAGCAGATAGGTGTTATCAGCAAGGTCGAGTTCGTCGGACCAGGGAGAAGGGAGCAACTAACTTTGCTGCGGCCAAGCAACCGGGTCACTGAGCTGTTGCCCAGAGCCAAGATTGCCCCGCGGCCGGTGTGGACGCCCCAGCCGACGCCCGAACCGGGCACGGGCAGGCGCATGGTCGTGCTCGGTGTCGAAAGGCTCAACTTGCGCACTGGCCCAGGGCTGGATTATGCTGTAGTGACGGAGATGCCGCTGGGCAGCGTGCTCGATGTGCTACAGGCTCCGCAATGGGATGGCGCTCGCTTCTGGTACAACGTGCGCATGCTGAGCACAGGGCTGACAGGATGGGCAAGTGAGTTCTTCTTGGCCCCAACCGAGGTCGCCTCTGCGCCGATTCTCTTCGTCTCGGATGAGGCAGGCACTCAGGATATCTACCGCATCAACCCGGATGGCACTGGTCGCATGCGCTTGACCAGTGCGCCAGGAGATGAAGCCGACCCCAGTTGGTCGCCAGATCGCCGCCGCATCGTCTTTGCCTACCGTGGGGTCGGCGACACTGACCTCTACATCATGAACGCGGATGGCAGTGGATGGCAACAGATCACCGACTTCAGGGGAGACGAAGTCCACCCTGTGTGGTCTCCCAATGGCCAGTGGATTGCCTATGTCTCCAATGCCGATGGAGACTGGGAGATTTACCTGCTGGAATTGAGCACGGGGCGGACGCGACAACTCACCTTCAATCAGACTTGGGATAGTTTCCCGTCCTGGTCTCCCGATAGTACGCAACTCGTCTACACTTCGCGCCAGACCGGCAACTATGACCTGTTCCTGCTCGATGTCGCGAGCGGGAGACAAAGCCAACTGACCAACAATCCCTATTCGGATGCCCATGGGACATGGTCACCGCAGGGGAACGAGATCGTGTACACAATGGTTGTCGCGGAGGGAGGCAGTTTGACACGCGGCATTGGCGTGCTGGATGTGCGCGATCCGACTCGTTCACGGCGGGTGACCTTTGGCGAGACGGGTGCTGCGCAGTTTGCCTACCCCGACTGGTCGCCTGATGGGCGGTTCATCATCGTGGTCGTTGGCGATGCACCCAACTTCGAACTTCACGCCGCACCTGCTCGCGGCACGACCATGGTGAAGTTGACCAGTGCTACTTCACAAAGCAGCATCGCGCCAACCTGGTCGCGGTAGGAACAAACCATGCTTGGTGTAGGCCACAGTCCACCGTTCCCCAGGTGCTGGCTGTTGCCTGCGCGGTGTAGGGGCGTGATTCAATCGCGCCCCTTGTTTGACCCTCACCCCTGCCCCCTCTCCGCCTGCGGAGAGCAAACTGTGATGTTTGTCAAATGGACAATGCTACTGAATAGAAGCTGTGGCGGTGGTGTAGCGCCACTTCGTTCGGTTCTTGATCATGGCATTGAGTATGATGAGCAACTTGTGCATACACGCCGTGAGGGCCACTTTGGGCAATTTGCCTGCACTACGCAAACGCTTGTAGAAAGCACGAATGACCGGATTGTATCGTGAAGCAGAGAGTGCCGCCATGTACAACGCCGCTCTGACCGCGGCTCGCCCTCCCCAGACAGTACGCTTGCCGCGCATCTGCCCGCTGTCACGGTTGAGCGGCGCCACTCCCACCAGCATGGCGATCTTCTTGCGGTTCAGGTGCCCAAGTTCTGGCAGTTCGGCCAACAAAGTCATCGACAGAACACGACCTACCCCTGGCGCGCTGCGTAGGGTTTCATCATTCTCCCGCCAGTCAGCATTCTCCTGCACTTTGCTGCCCAGTTCTTCATCCAAGTCCTCCAACTCCCTCTCCAGCCACTGCACATGCGCCAGGATGCGCTCGCGCACCACTCGGCTCGCCTGTTGCCGGCGGTTCTTTTCCGCCGTCAGCATCTCCACTAGTTGTCGACGCCGCGCCAGCAGCGCCGACAGCGCCTGCTGTTCCTCATCCGGCAGCGGCCGTGGCTCGGGTTTCACCGCCTCGGCAAAGTGCGCCAACACTTTGGCATCCAGCTTGTCCGTCTTGGCCAGAATACCCGTCGCTTTGGCAAAGTCGCGCACCTGCCGTGGATTGACCCGCGCTACCCGTAGGCCCTTCTCCAGCAGCATGGCCAAGACATTCGCTTCGTACCCGCCGCTGGCCTCGACGACCACCAGCTCCGGCTGCAACTCCGCCATCCAGCGCCCTAGCTCTTCCCCCGCCACAGCTTCTATTCAGTAGCATTGTCCATTTGACAAACATCACAGTTGCTCTTCGTCGTTACCCAGTGTCTTTAGCTCGCCGTCAGGACGCACCATGATATCCAAGTGCAACCTCGCTACATCGATCCCAACAAAACAACCCTTGCGCTCCATTAGCTCCTCCCTTTTGGTTTGTTCCCAGCCTTGCCGGATACGGGCTCTAACGCCCTGGCAACTGTTCGGGTTAGGCTCTGGTAGGCACGATGACCCTTGCTCTCCGGCGGCCTTTCCGACCAGAGGGGGATCGGTCTATCGTGCCCTCGAACATCCAGATTATACTGGGTTTGCCTCACTAATCGTATCATACAAGGGGTGAGTGTGTAGGGCGGCTTTGCCAGCCGCCAACGATTAGGTCTTGAGCTCTTTCCGGATTGCTTCTAGCGTTGCACGCGCCGGCGTGCCTGGACCAAAAAAGCCGGCCAGTTTCTCACAGGATTCGAACTCGTCGCAGTGAGCGCAATTGGGCAGGCCGCGTTCCATGCCGCAAGCGCGGATGGGACACTGGTAGCACCAGCCACAATGCCGGTCAGTGCTGGCTAGACAGCCGTCGCAAGCGACATAGGCTGCGTCAATGTCCGGTGCGTGGAATTGTTCCCGCCACTGGGCAGCAACGCGCTCCTTGGCCGCCGTGTCGTTGGCCTGCGTCGCCAGGCGTGCCTCGCATGGCCCGCAATCCAACCCACACATTGCAATCATCCGTTCCATCGCTTCATCTCCTTTTCCCCGCTGATTGCCAGGGCGCATTACCTCCTAGAGTCAGGAACCCTGGAAGAACTGCTTACCCTTATAGCACAAGTATTCGATTTCACCAAATGGTTAGGAGAAACCAGGTTTCTCCCAGAAACCTGGTTTCTTGATCGAAACCCACGCCAGGAGCCGGCTGGGCTGTTGCCCAGCTGGAGCAGAGCACGTGGAGAAAAACCTAATCAATCTCTGCGTGCTCAGCGTGCTCTGCGTTGAACCAGGGATGGCGGCGGATGGTTGTCCGCCTGAAGCGTGGGAATCCTGCAGAGGCGGCTCCCATGCCGCCATCTCCATATCACCACAAAGACACAAAGGCACAAAGAATAAATAGGATTACCTTTTGTGTCTTGGTGCCTTTGTGGTAATTTTCTGCACGCCAGGAGATGGTGGACTGTTGTGCGCCTGGAGCAGGGGCAGGTTCGTAGTGCGCACTTCAGTGCGCCTGGAGCATGGCCTGGGAATGAATTTCCCGGCGGAATGTGAGAAGCCCCTTCAGTGCAGGTTCGTAGTGCGCACTTCAGTGCGCCTGGAGCGTGGCCGGGGAATGGATTCCCCAGCTGAATGTGAGAAGCCCTTTTTAGGGGCTTTTCCCTTTTAGGCAAGGATTTCAATCCCTGGCGCGTATGAGCGCTGAAGCGCTCACTACAAACCTACGCCAGAGATGACAGCGGACTGTTGTGCGCCTGGAGCATGGCCGGGGCGTGAATTCCCCAACTGAATGTGAAAAGCCCTTTTTAGGGGCTTTTCCCTTTTAGGCAAGGATTTCAATCCCTGGCGCGTATGAGCGCTGAAGCGCTCACTACAAACCCGCACCAGGGATGGCGGCGGATGGTTGTCCGCCTGGAGCGAGGATTACGCTAAGATTCTACTCCGCGTAAATCCGATACTCTGGCATCACGCGCCAGAAGAACACGAGCGTGGGCGGGAGCAGGAGCATGGCTGCCACGCCATACACCGTGGCATAGCCGCCTATGGCCTGGGCGAGGAGTCCCAGCAGATAAGGGCCAGCCGTCATGCCGATGTCAAAGACGGAGAACACCGTCGCATTGGCCGCTCCGCGCCGCACTGCCGGCACTACATTCACTGCCATGGCTTGCAATGACGGCACCACCGCGCCATAGCCCAGTCCATACCATAGCCCGGCACCGAGAAAGCCCAAGGTTGTTCGCCACAGCGCCAACATGAGGTAGGCGAGAAAGAGCAAGGCTAAGCCACTGGCAACGACCGTGGCTGGCCCGTGCCGGTCGAATACCTGTCCGGCTACAGGGCGCACCAGCACCATGCCCACGGCGTACAATGTGAAGAACAAACCCGCATTCGCCACGTGCAATTCCTCGGCATAGAGCGTGACAAAGGAAACGATGCCACTGTAACCGAGTGCGATGAACAGCGCAGTGAGCGAGAGCCAGCTCACCCTCCTTTCGATGATGGATTGCAGCGAGAAGGAGGCCCGCGGGTTGCGTACAATGGGATGGCGTATCGCCCAGGCCAGCACAAGCGCGGCAGAGGCAACGAATGCCGCCGTCAAGAATAGGCGAGGAAATTGCCTTCCGCTCAAAATGCTGAAAGCCAGCACCGGCCCAATGGCCATGGACAGCGTCTGCGATAGGGTGTAGTAGCCAATCCCTTCGCCGCGCCTTGGCGCAGGCACCAAGTCCGCTGCGACGGTCATCCCAGCGGTCGTAGCGGCGCCAAAGGGAATGCCATGCAATAGGCGGATGAGAACGAGCAGGGGCACGCTAGTCGCCAGATTGTAACTGAGCATAACCAGAGCAAAGAGCAGCAGGAAGAGAAGCTGCACCGGGCGCCGCCCCCAGCGGTCTGCAGCCCAGCCCGTGAGCGGGCGCGCAAGCACCGCCGTGATCCCCAGCGCGCCGGAGAGCAGCCCCACCTGGGCTAGGTTGCCGTGCAGCCTCTGCACCACATAGAGCGGCAAGGTGGGCAAGATGAAATAGAAACTGCCCCACAAAAGCAAAGTCGAGCCGAGCAAGAGGAGGAAATCGCGGCTCCAAAGTTTATCGTGCGGTGTGGTGTGCATAGGCACTCCTTGTTACGTTTTCCGTTTTCCGTTCCCCATGTCCCATATTTCCTCGATCGCTTGGCACACCTGGCGCTGACCGGGAGGATCAAGCGCTTGTGCTAGTTCTTCCAACCAGGCAGTTCCCTCTGCATGGCGCGCCAAGGCGCGGAAGCAGCGCACGACCAGATCGAGAAAACTGGAGAGGAAGGGCATATCACGGGCACGCAGGTAGATGGTATCGCTATGGCGCAGGCGCTTGTAAGCGCTGGCTAGTTCATTCAGCAAGGGCAGGGCGCGCTCGCACTGCCCGCTATCGCACAGCGCACACGCATACCAGTAGAGTTGCAGGTACCAACCGGGTTCCTGGGCATATTTGGCTGCCTGCTGACAGAGGCGCACCTGCTCGAAAGCCTGTGCGCTCAGTTCTTGGTGGCCCTGCATGGCGGCGGCAAGCGCCAGATGCAGCCAATCCTGCGCGTTGGCACTGCCCTTGCATGCTTCCATCAACCAGAAGACGGCGCGCTCGTACTGGTGCTTGTGGTAACAGGCTAGCCCCATCAGACGCTGAGCATCGCGCAAATCCTCGCCTTGCAGGCCGCTCATCGCGGACTGCGTCATCTGAAAGGCTTCCTCATATTGTTGCTGTTCGAACAACGCCCATTGTTTTTCCAATAGAGGGGAACGTGGCATGCTCACTCCTGTGCCTTGGGCGCGGGGTCAGCAAGCTGGGCAACGGGCTGGTAAATATCGAAGCGGGTTCCCTGCCCAACCTCGCTCCAGACCTCGATAAACCCACCATGTTCCTTCACGATGCCATACACCATAGAGAGCCCCAGCCCTGTTCCCTTGCCTATTTCCTTCGTGGTGAAGAAGGGCTCGAAGAGGTGCGCCTTTATCTCCTCGTTCATTCCCCTGCCCGTGTCGGCTATAGTCAAACGCACGTATTCGCCAGGTGTTGCCTCCGGGTGCGCCTGGCAATACGCCTCGTCGCATATCATGGGAGCCGTCTCGATGCGTAGCGTGCCGCCCTCGGGCATGGCGTCGCGGGCGTTCATAGCCAGGTTCATCAGCACCTGCTCCAGTGCCCCTGGGTCGCTGAAAACGGGTTTGAGGTCAGGGGCAAGGTCTAGTTGCAGCGCAACGTCCGCGCCAATCAGGCGCCCTATCATCGCCGCAAAGTTGCGGACGAGAGCGTTGAGATCCAGTGGTCGCGGCTGCAGGATTTGGCGGCGACTGAATGCCAGCAGTTGCTGCGTCAACCGTGCCCCGCGCTGAGCGGCTTCGCGCATGGATGATAGCCGTGCGTACAGCGGATCCGAGGGCGCCAGTTCGCTCATGGCCAGTTCCGCGTTGCCTTGCACCACAGTTAGCAGGTTGTTGAATTCATGGGCCACGCCGCCGGCGAGCAATCCCACTGCCTCCATCTTCTGCGCCTGGCGCAGTTGCTCCTCCAGTTTACGCCGCTCCTCATCGGCTTTCTTGAGGGCGGTGAGGTCGGTGAAGGCGGTGAGCACGCCGACGAAAACATCCTTTTCAAACAGCGGGCGCGCACTGATCAGCACGGGCACACGGCTGCCATCTTTGCGCAGGAGTTGGGCTTCGTACATGCTGCTGATGCCCTGTGGACGCTGCGCTACTTGAGCCTCTATCTTTGCCATTTCCTCTAGTGGCACGATCTTGCGCCAATGCCAGCCAATCAGTTCCTCTGCTGTGTAACCGAGCAATTCCTCCAGCGCCGGGTTGACAAAGGAGATGATGCCGTTGGCATCCTCGAGAAGCAAGCCCTCCGCCATGCTGCGCACAATGCCTTCGTTGAACTCCTTCAGTCGGCGCAGGTCCTCCTCCATGCGCTTGCGCGCCGTGAGGTCGAGCAGGGAAGCCACACTGCGCTTGGTGCCGGGGATGATCGCCACATTGACCAGGAGGTCTATGCGCTTCCCGGTGCGGTCCACCCCACGGCACTCGTAACTCGATGGGGCAGCCGAAGGGTCTTGACGGCGCAGGCGATGGTATTCCAAAAGCCTGGGCACGTCTTCCGGGGCAATGAATTCAGTCCAACTCATCTTGCCTTCCACTTCTTCCTTGGCATAGCCAAAGAGTTGCTCTACCCTTTTGTTGACCAGCGAGATGATGGTATCCTCTTCAATAATGACGTTGGCGGTAGCGTTGGTCTCGAAGATGGTGCGGTAGCGCTCCTCCGACTCGAGTAGCGCCTGCTCCATCCGCCGGCGTTCGGTGATGTCCTCGCCGATGCTCATCGTCCCGATGGGATTGCCCTCTGTATCCAAGAGCAGGGTATTGTTCCAGACGATAAGGCGCTCCTCACCGGATTTGGTCAGGATGGGGTTCTCGTGATGGAGGTAGCGCCAGTCCTGTAGCAGTTCAGCGAACATGGTGCCAAGCGTTTGGCGATGCCTTTCTGGAATGAAAGTCGCAAACCAATTTTTGCCCAGGACCTCATCGAGGCTATAGCCGGTGAGTTGCAGCAGGTAGGGGTTGGCGTAAGTCACGTGCCCCTCTTTGTCCAGTCCCACTGCGACCAGTTCCACGTTGTCCAGCAGGCTGCGGAAGCGGCGCTCCCTTTCTTGCAGTTCTTGTTCTGTCCGTTTGCGTTCGATAGCCAGCGCTATCTGTTCTGAAACGAACTGTAGCAGTTCCTTGTCTTCTTGCCCGTAGCGGATGCCCTCGGTATAACTCTGCACTGCCAGCACGCCGATGACCCGGTCTTGGGCTTTCAGTGGCACGCCCAGCCAGTCAATGGAAGGCGCGCCAACGGATTCGACCTCGCCCCTGCGCATCAGCTCCTCAAATACCCCTGGTGGAGCCAGCAACGGCTCACCGGTGCGCAGCACGTACTCGGTCAGCCCCTTGCCGAGTTTCTTCGGCGCAGGTGGCTGGTCATACTCGTCCACGAAATAGGGGAAATGAAGCGTTTCGGTCGCATGGTCGTAGAGGGCGATGTAAAAGTTATTGGCGGGCATGAGTTCGCCGACGATGCAGTGCACTTCCTGGAACAGTTCCACCAAATCGCGCACGTGGTGGATTGCCTCGGCGATGCGGTAGATGGCGTGTTGCACCTGCTCGTCGCGTCTGTGGCGCAGGGCTTGGGTGAGGTCAGCCGCAGCGGTGCGGAACAAGTCTGCCTCGGCCTGGCTCCATGTCCGCGCCTCGTCGCAGCGGTCAAAGCCCATGAAGCCAATGAGTGCGTGATCCATGAGCAGAGGCAGGATGAGGAAGGCTTTGATGTTCTGCGCCTCGAGCAGGAGCCTTTCCTGCGGCGGCAGGTCTGCCACCAGGCTGTTGATGACCTCACCACGCGAGAGGATATCCACTATGCGCTGCAATCCGTGTACCACGACATCGAGATTCTGCAACATGGGGTTGTCTATCTGCGGTGTGATCCCTTCGGCGCACCATTCGGCTTTCTGGGTGGCGAAAAGCCGTCCCTGCGCGTCGCGGTGGAGCAGAAAGATATACGCCCGGCTGGCGCCTACCGCTTTGCCCAGGGTTTCCAAGAAAGGCTCGTAGGGCAGGTCTGGGGAAAGCGCCAGCAGTATCTGGCCTGCTTCGGCCAGTGCCTCCAAGTATTTTTCGCGCTGGCGCACTGCTTCCGTTGTCTGCTGCAGGCCGGAGAGCATGACGTTGATGCCCTGTGCCAGTTGCCCTATCTCGTCCTCGCTGGTCACGGGCACGCGAGCGGAGAGCTCGCCTCGCTCGCCAATTTGCTGCACTCGCCGGCTCAGTTCTTGTATGGGCGTCAGTACATTTGTCTCCAGCAGTAGGATGACCACGGCGAAGAAAAGGAGCCCACCCACGCTGAGCACAACAGCCAAAGGGTTGAAACTGCGCTGCGCAGAGTGGTAGGTGTCCCTGGGCTGTTCGATGCGCAAGAGCAGCGCGGGCTGTCCGTACAGGTCGTTCACCAGGGCGTAGCCCGCCACCGAGTTAGCGTCGAGCACTTGCACCCAGACGGGGATGGAGCCAAGGATGTGGATTGGTACGCCTTGTGCCTTGGCTGGCGCTGTCATCTCTTGGGACGGTAGGAACTGGAGAGGGAATTGCAGTATATCGGAGATATGGCTGAGTATCTCCTTATCCACCAAACGACCCATGATGAAGGAGCCGCGTATCGGCCCCTCGTTCTTGCTCGTGAGGATGGGGCGCGAAGCAACCAGCATCGGGCCGATGGAGAGCTGGAGTATGCCTACTTTGCTGCTGGTGGTATCGCGGTGGTCCAGCAGCGGATGGCCTGGGTACAGTTTGTCCTGGGCAAACTCGGGAATGGAGATTTCTTCCTCCCTGTCCAGGTCGAAGGCTTTGGCAAAGACGATGCGCGCCGAGGTATCGGCGATGAGGATGAGATTTATCCTGCTGTCAAAGAATGTCTGGTCAACGAGGTTGGCTTGGATGTATTCCTCGTTTCCATCCAGGACAAAGCGGTAGGTGTCGTCCCAATAGGCCCAATCCTGGACCAGCCAGTCCAGATGGATCAATTCATGGGCAAAGGAATTCAGCGCCTGTGCGACGCCTCGTTGCACCTCCTGCTGCTCCATTTCGGAGAAGTGGCGGAGCACAACCAAACGCTGCACGGCAAACAACGCAGCAATCAACACCAGAACTATTATGCCAATGAGTCGTAGCGTTTTTTCCCAGAGGGTCATGGGTCAGCTCCTATGGCGTGGTGAGTGATGAGTGATGAGTTTAGTAACATCACGCCAGCCTAAGTAGGACATGAAAAGCGCCAGGCGGTACGCCTCAACGTTCCACAACGCATCACTCGTGATTTCTCTCGGAACCGCCCTCTTCCATTCTTCGTAATCCATTTCCCACTCCTCACTCCTCACTTATTACTCCTCACTCCTCTTGTGTCCAGTACCTCCCGCACCCTTCTTCCGATCTCGGTGACGGAGAAGGGTTTTTGCAGGATGGGCAGGGTGGCCAGCTCGGCTGGCGGCAATTGCATGATTTCCGCTGAATAGCCGGTGATGAACAGCACCGGTAGGTTGGGACGCAAAGCGGACATGGCTTGGTATGTCTGCTGTCCAGATAGGCTGGGCATGACGGCATCCAGGATGACCAAGTCAATGCTGTCTGGATTTACGCTGAATAATTCCAATGCTTCCGCTCCGTTACTAGCGACCAGCACGGTATAGCCCAGCGTTTCCAGTATCTGCTGCGTCAATTCGCGCACCTGCTGCTCATCCTCTACGATGAGGATGGTTTCTGTACCACGTGGCAGTCCTTTTTGACTGATCTCTTTCCGTTCTACTTGCTCCTGGGAGCGGTAAATGGGCAGATAGATGGAGAATTTCGCTCCCTGGCCAGGGGCACTATCCACTTCGATGAAGCCCTCGTGCTGCTTGACGATGCCATAGACCACAGAGAGTCCCAGCCCGCTGCCTTTGCCTGGCTCCTTGGTGGTGAAGAAGGGCTCGAAGAGGCGGCTGCGCACCGTTTCGTCCATCCCGATGCCTGTGTCCGAGACCTTCAGGCACACGTGTGCTCCTGCTTGGGCATCTGGATGGATGCGGCAGAAGGCTTCGTCCAGGGTCACGACAGCGGTTTGAATGGTGAGTTTGCCGCCTTCCGGCATGGCATCGCGCGCGTTCAACACCAGGTTCATGATCACCTGCTCTATGGTGCCGCTGTCGGCAAACACCGTGGGCAGATCGGGTGCTAGTTCGCTGTGCAACTCGATGGATTCTCCAATCAACCGCTGCAGCACGGTCACTAGATTCGAGATGAGTGCGTTCAGGTCGAGTTCTTTCCGCTGCAGAATCTGACGGCGGCTGAGGGCCAGGACTTGACGCGTCAGAGTGGCTGCCCGCTCCGCAGTCTTGTAGATGGTGAGCAACTCTTGGTAATTGGTCTGAGAAGGTGTCAAGGATGAAAGCGCCAGCTCGGCGTTGCCCTGGATGATCGTGAGCAGGTTGTTGAATTCATGGGCCATGCCGCCGGCGAGCAAGCCCAGTGCTTCCATCTTCTGCGCTTGGCGGAGTTGTTCCTCCAGTTTTTTCCGCTCCTCTTCGGCGCGCTTGAGTTCCGTGATGTCGGTGAACATGGACTCGGTGCTCAGGATGCGGCCTTCTGCATCCCGGCGCAGGACGCCTCCGCCCAGGATGACGGCTTCGGAGCCGTCTTTTCTCCTCACGCGCAGTTCCATCGCCTCGACATAACCTTTTTGCATCAACTCGGCGAACCACGCGTTTTTCTGTGCCGGGTCGGGATATAGGTCCAGAGCAGATACGCCCGCCAATTCCTCCGCGCTGGAGTAGCCCAGGATTTTGGCGGCGGCGGGATTGGCGGCCACGATGCGGCTTTGGGCGTCAGTGATGAGGATGCCCTCGCGGGAGGACTCGAAGAGCGCCCTGAAGCGCTGCTCAGATGTGAGCAGCGCTGCTTCGGCTTGCCGGCGCTCGGACAGCTCACGCTGTGCAGCTTCATAGAGGCGGGCATTCTCGATGGCCACCGCTGCCTGGGCAGCAAAGGCTGCCAGTATGGCTAGGTCATCCGCGCTGAAGGCGTCTTTGCGGCTGGCGTTATCCAGCGAGATGACGCCAATGCTGCGCTCACGATAGTGCATGGGAGCGACGATAGCGGATTGGATGGCACGCATCTCCTCGATCTCGCCGTTGTAGCAGATATCTCCCATGCGCGCATCGGCAATGATCAACGGATGTCCTGCGCGCAGCGCTTGGTACGAGTAGCCCTCCTCGCGCACAAAGCGCGTTTCGCGGATGCGCGGGTCGCTGTAGCCGACCAAGGCGTGCATGCGCAACTCGCCGTTTGGCTCGTCCACGAGGAGAATACTCCCTTTTTCTGCGGATGGGATGGCATGGATGGCGGCGGAGAGGATGTTCTCCAGCAGCGGCTCCAGTTCCAGGGTGCTGGTGGGGGCAATCGTGGCCTGCGCCAGGGCCTCGGCGCGGCGCCGCTGCTGGGTCTCAGCGGCGACAACCCGCGCGTTGCGAATGGCGATAGCGGCTTGGTTGGCGAAGAGGCTCAGCAGGCGGATGTCGTCGTCGCTGAAGGTGGAGCCCGCTGGGCGCAGCAGGTCAATAACGCCCAACATCTCCGTGCCCCACTTGATAGGCACCGCTAGCACCGCTCTTGGCTCGAGTGCGGCGAAGATAGGCGACTGCCCGGGCCATTGGCTATAATCGGCAACGGTCATAGGCAAGCCACTGTCCAGCTCCTTGCCTGCCATTCCTTCGCCGCGTTTGAGCACATGCCCCAAGTACGGCTGGTCTTCCCCGCACACGGCGACATACTCCAGATCGTCTGATTGCGGACGGTACAGATAGATGCCGGCTCCCAGGCCGTGCAACAGGTGGTTGGCTCGTTCCACGATGATGGGCAAAAGTTGTTGCAGGTCCAGTTGGGCAGTGATTTCTAGCGCGGTCTCGTATAGACTGGCGAGCTCTGCGTGGCGGTGCTGGAGTTGTTCCTCTGCCCGTTTGCGTTCTGCCAGTTCGCCTTGCACCTCGGCATAAAGGCGGGCGTTCTCGATGGCAATGGCGGCGTGGTTGGCAAAGAGGGTGAGCAGTTCCACGTCATGCGGCGTAAACTGGCGCAGTTTGATGTCCTCCAGGGCATGGAGCACGCCGATAACCTGGCCTTGCCAGATCATGGGCACGCTGCACACCGCGGTGAAGGGATGGTCCTCCTCGAAAACGGCAGCTCTACCCGCCCAGGTGCGGTAGTCATCAATGATGAGCGGCTTGCCGGTTTGCGCTACGAGTCCAGCGGCGCCTTCGCCGTATTTGAGCACGGTGCCGGTATAGTCGCGCTTGGTCTTGAAACTTACCATGCACCGTGCTTCCTGCTGCGCCGGATCGCACAGGTACAGCCCTCCTCCGGCAGCATGCAGCAGTTCGACGGCGCGCTCGACGATGGTGTGCAGCAAGTCGGGCAGATTGTGCGGAGCAGCGATGTCCAGCACGGTCGCTTGCAGCGCCGCCAGTTCGGCAGTCCGCTGCTGCAGGGCTAGCTCCGCCTGCTTGCGCTGCGTAATGTCTGCGAGGCCCCCCTCGTAGTATAGGATTTTGCCCTCTGCGTCGCGCACGGCGTAAGCATGGTCCTGCACCCAAATGATGCGGCCATCATAGCGGTACAGTTGCATCTCAAAGCCGTGCACGAAACCGTTGCGTTGCAACAAAATCTGCTCTCGTCGGTAGTCTTCCGGATTGACGAAGATGTCCTTGGCATTGACTGCTAGGAGCGTCTCCACGTCCGGGTAGCCGAGCATTTGGACGAGAGCAGCGTTGGCATCCATAATCTGTGCCTCCGGCGTAGCGCGGTAGAGCCCCACCGGCACGCGTTGGAACAAGTGGCGATAGCGCTCCTCGCTCTGCACCAGCATCTCCAGGGCGCGCTCTTGTTCGGTGATGTTCTGCGTTACCTCGACGATGCCCGTGACCTGCCCCTCGGCATCCTGCACCGGGTAACCCCGCACGAGCCACACCCGTCCATCGGGAGTGGTGGTTTTCCCCTCCTGCGGCTGTCCAGTATCGCGCGCCTTTACTACGGGGCAGCCAGGGCAGGGTGCATCGCGCTGGTGCCAGATTTCGTAGCAATGGCGACCAACCAGTTCCTCAAGGGTCAAGCCCACCGATGCGGCTGCCGCGCGGTTCGCCCACAGGATCCTTAACTCAGGATCCTGAAAAGCCACCAGTTCGGAGATGTGGTCCAGGATGAGCCTTTTCTCTGCTTCGGATTTCTGCAGCGCCGCTTCGGTTTGCTTGCGTTCCGTGGCATTGTGCATCACGAGCAGATGCCCTGCCAGATCTCCCTGGAGGTTGCGCAGGGGCGTAATACGCAGGTCATAGTGCTGTTTGTTTTCCCCTGCGCCAGTCGTGACTTCCTGCTGCAGTTCGCCTATCTTGAGGTAGTTGTCAATCACATCGCGATAGGTGGGGATTGCCTGGGCTTTTCCCTGACCCATGCGATCAGGGGTAGGCTTGCCTACTATCTCCTGCGCCGCCTGATTGAGGTCCACAATGCGCTCTTGGGCGTCGAGCACGAACACGGCATCCCTCATTTGCTCCAGCACGGTTGCACGCGCCACAGGGATGAGGTCAAACAGGCGGTAGTGCAGCAGGCTACAAGTCGCAGCTAGGTCGAATAACAGCAACGCCACAGCCAGAGGGGCTGGGCCAAGGTCAGGAAAGACGCTGTGCAGGTTGCCTCCTATCCAGGCTAGCAAGACGCTTAACAACAAAGTCATGCCCTGTGTGCGGTAGAGGCGTGAACCACGCACCAGCGGCTGGATGAACAGGAGCATGCCGGCGCAAAGCAGCGCGTTGGCATATACCGAGTGCACCCAGAACCACGGCCCTGGGCGCGATACGAGTTCTGCTCCCGCTGCAGCACGGATAAACGCAACGTTGCTCCACACCCAGCGATGGGCTTCGTTGCTCCAGACCAAGAGCATGGTAAGGGCAGGTTCGATGGCGAGCAAGGCCATCCCGCGCTTGCTCAAGCGTTTACCTTGTCCTGTGTAACGCAGGACAAAGGCCAGCCAGGCCATGGGCATGATCACCATGCCCAGGAACTCGGCTTTGTACCAGAACAGTTTTGCTGCCGGAGAAGCGCTGGCAAAGTGCAGCACCTGCGCCGTGGACCACACTACTAGGGACAACGTAAGCGCAGCAAAAGTCCTCACGCCAGGCGCAGGGCGCCGTTGCCACGCCCACAGTGCGATGGCGATGGAAAATGCTACAACCGAAAGCCAAAACAAGAGAAAGGGTGGTTCCCCAGGCCAAAGCATTGCTTACTCCTTTCTTCTCACCCCTCATCCTCCAGCCTTTTCACGCCCTGGGCATCCACGATGAGCCACAGGCGCTGAAAGGGCTGAGACAATTCCTGCACCACGCGGCGGCGCTCCTGCTCGCTCAAGCGCAGGAAAAAATCGCGGAAAGATAACTCAAGCGGCTTGGCTATGTGCTGCGGTCTTTTCCGTCTGTGCATTTTGCTCCTCCTCTGCGCCAATGACACGCGGCTGTTGCTCTGTCAAGTGCAAATACAATTCCAATTGTGCCACGACATCTTCTTGCCTCCAGCGGGGAAGCTGCCGGAAAAGGCGCAGAGCCTGCTCGGCCAGTGCATCAGAGGATGGCGTGTGCGGTAGGTAGCCTGCTCTTGCCGCCAGTTCGTCCATGGAGACGTGCAGCGCCTGCGCCAGCCGCGCCATGAGGCGCGTGCCGGGATTGTGTCGCTGACCCGATTCGATCATGCTCAGGTAGGACTGGTCAATGCCCGCTGCTTCGGCCAGTTCCTTCTGGCTCAACCCTGCTTCCTGGCGGATCGCGCGAATTGCCTGACCTAGTGACATGAGTGCTCCTTTCTGTACTTCCTTGCGTGCCCAGCTCCCGGCGGACCACAGTCCGCCGTTATCCCTGGCGTGGGTTCGTAGTGAGCGCTTCAGCGCTCGGATTGTAGGTTTGTAGTGAGCGCTTCAGCGCTCGGATTGTAGGTTCGTAGTGAGCGCTTCAGCGCTCATGGACACCAAGGATTGAAATCCCTGACTAAAACTGACAAGGCCCTGAAGGGGCTTCGCATTCAGCCGGGGAATTCATGCCCCAGCCATGCTCCTTTTTTACTGTGATGACGCTATTATAGCCCAAAAATTTCACTCTTGTGCAAATTTTTAAGGTAAAAACGTGAAGATTTCGTGAATTTTGCTTGACAAAGTAGAACATATGTGCTAATATGGCGTTGGGAGAAGGGCAGCAGCGCAGTGGAGCGGAAGCAGTAGGCGGTGAGGTGGTTAGGGAGGGTGGGGAGAATGGGGAACGTAAAGCGTAAAACGGAAGACGTGAAACAGAAGACGTAAAGGAAGAGCTATGGGACAGATACGCACGAGTGCACGAGGGCGCATCCGCCGGCTGGTGCGCATCGTGCGCGGCTTGCAGCGCGATGAGCAGTTGAGCACGGAAGAGATGGCACGACGCCTGGGTATCAGTGCCAGCATGTTGGGCATGGTCTACAATGGACACCGCAGCCCAGGGCGCAAATTCCTGCACGGATTGCTGAAAGCCTATCCCCGTCTGCGTGAGGAGGTGCTTCTTTTTTTGCTGCAGGATATGATAAATAGTGAATGATTTGATATATTTTAGTGAAAAACAACAGGTTTTGTAAGCGCTGAAGCAATGCGCTCGGCGCGGACAACAGTCTGCGCATAAGGCGGCTGGGCTGTTGCCCAGCCTGAGCGGGGGATAGAGTGCTGAAGCCTTCGCTGTGAAGTGGCGCTCTGGAAGGGGGAGCAATGGTGGAAAATATGGCAGGTGATGCGTTCGACCCGGCGCAACATGGCTATACCATCGTGTCCAACTATGCGCTGTACTTTTGGCGTCCCTATCTGGGCAACACCGCCTTTGCCCTGTGGGAGTTGCTGCTCTCCTTCTGCTACGGCGAGCGCGACATTGCCTATCCCTCTATCTCGCGTCTGGCGCGCATCCTCACCAATAGCGATCACAATCGGGCAGTGGTGACGGGCAGACGCAAATCGGACGCCAAGGGTTCCAACGGGCAAGACTCCAGATACGCGGGGGCATTGGAGACCCTCCGCCGCGAGGGGCTGGTGCAGGTCAGCCGTTACGGCGACGGCCCCACTGCCAGTTACACCTTCCGCGTGTGCAAGTCGTTGCCCTTGTTGCGACCGGAGCAAGTCGCCCACCTCTCTCCCAGCCTGCAGCGCGACCACGCCAACTGGCTCGAACGGCATGGTCTTGCCCGCCAGCGTCGGGGCGAAGACCAGATTCATCCCTGCGATTTGGAAATGCCTGCTGCACCAGGCATCACCCCTGCTGTCCCATCTCCTACCACGGTGACAGAGCGCTATAGCCCTCCTGCGCCAGGCAATACAGGGCTTGCTGCACCGATCACGAATAATACCAGCGAAGAAGACCGAATGAATCATTGGTGGCAGGAAACATTGCAGGAATTGCGTCTGCAATTGACGCGCAATACCTTTGAGACTTGTCTTTTGGGGAGCGAGGTGCATTCTTTTCACGAGGGAGTATTGACCGTGCATGTACCAGGCGATCTGGCCCGGGAGAAACTGCAGCATCGCCTGGCGCCACTCATCCGGCGCGTGTTGGCAGCGGTCTCCGAGGCGCAGGTGCGAGAGGTATGCTTTGTCAGCAATGGGCAGCGGGGCAAGTGAAGCGAGGCGTCATGGACGCAGCAACTCGACATAAATTTCGCGGGGACATCGCAGGCAACATCTCTGCGGTGCAAGGGGGGATTAGGTGCGCACGATTACGGAGACGCTAGCGGAGGCGCAACGTGATGGTACGCAAAAGCCGGCGGTACGGGTGTTCGTGCGTGATAAGTGGCCGCGGTTCTCAGTGGTTGGGGGCTTGGCACAAGGCTTTGCCATCGGGGCGGTATGCCAGGCGTCTGACGGCTCGGTGGTCGCTTGTGGAGTTAACGCGGCGGGGCAGGTGCGGGTCACGCGGGTAACTTCTCCTTCTTCCTTTGCTGGCTGGGGTGCTTTCTATTCTTGGACATTGCTCACTTCATCCGCCCTGCCTTGGCCGAAAGGAGATGTAGCACTCTCGGTTAATTCCGGCGTGCTGCGTCTCTTTTATGTGGATGAAGAGGGATACATCAAGTGCTTTGAGAGCACGGACAACGGCGTGTCGTGGGGCTCCTCACAATTGGTGCATACTCCCTGGGGTAGGACTTCGCAATATCATTACAAGTTGGCGTCTGGGGGCAACAATGACTGCTGGTACACGATCGAGCGTCCTGGCTATCGCTATATCTACATGGGGGTCAAGTCGGGTGGCTCATGGGGTGGGTGGAAGCATGTGCAGTACTTGATGGAGACGGGCGGTGAATATGAGCATTGCTACGGGCTGGCGGTGGTGTACGATTCTGCGGTGAGCAAATATCGCGTGGTGGCCAGCCTAGATCGGGCGAACAACAACGATGGGCGGATTGTCTCGGCGCTGTGGGACTATGCGACCGCGAAACTATCAGGCTATCAGGGCATTGCCCCTCCTGGCATCCCCATGGCTGGCTCTTCTCCTCTCTATCCGTGTCTGATAAGGACCTCTTCTGCGCTGGGATCCCTGTGGCTTTTGTCCTACGTTGACAAATTTTCCGATAGCCGGCTTTCCTGGGAACAGCCTGTGCTGCTCATGTCACGTGATTTTGACCATTGGAGTTACAAAGTCTCCCTCGATTTTGCGGTGTCGGTAGCGCAACGGCTGAACTTGGTGGAAAGCGGATGCACGATCTACATGCATGATATTGACGAACTCTATCGGGTAGATTTGTGGTACTCGGGCAAAGCCGATGCGGAGATGACGGAGACAGCGGAGCGGGTTTTGCGCTACAGGATCACAGAATATCCCGAACGTGGGGAACTGGACTTGGAGCTGGACAACAGGGATGGGCGGTATGACCATGCTGGCGTTAGCAGTGCTGCAGAAGCGCTGAAGCCATTAGCGCAAGTGGTTATTGCGCATGGGCTGACCACAGCAGAGGGCGCAGAGCGTGTGGAGTGCCGGCCATTCTACTTCTACAGTGGGTCAAAAGTCCGTGAAAGGGGGGTCAATCTATATCGAATCTATGCGGTGGATGGGTGGGAAGTCCTGCGCATGTGGCGTGCGGATAGCACGATTGTGTGGGTTGACAAGACTTTGCGTTGGTGCATAGCGGAGTTGGCTTGTCGGGTGGGATTTTGGGATGTGGAATTGGATGATAGTCCTGAATGGGATGAGACGCTGGGCTACTTTGCAGTGGCAAGTACAGAGGACTGGCAAGGGCGGACGTGGTTTCGTGTGGATGACAAGCGCTATGCGATTTTGAAGGAGGCCGGCGTCTTTCCGCAAGGGATGACGGGCTACGTCATCCTCCGGCGTCTTTTGTCGTTGGTGGGCGGTGTGGCTCGTTTTGGCCATGGTGATAGTGGGGATGTCTTGTACTGCTTCATCCCCTACAAACAGGGCGGCGATCCCGCTGTGGATTATACCTATGAGGATGGCGAGGTCCTTGCTGGGCAGTACGTAGATAGTTTTGCCTGGCCGACGCGGGCGCGTGTAGTAGGCAATGGCGTGGGATATGAGGTACATTGGCCGATGCCTGGGGTGGCTTGTGGGGTGGATTTTTTGTCGGTGTACTATGCGAGTCATTTGGATGATGCGGATGCATGTTACGGAGTGGGTCGTGCGATCTTGGATGAAGCGGCGGCGCGCGTGCATGGCGGATGGATCAAGGCGCGCCCAAATGTGGGCTTGGAGCTATTTGACGTGATAGAGATCACAGACAGCAAAGCCGGCGCTGGGATCGAGGGCATCAAGCGGCGGGTGAGCGGGATCGTGACGGAGTATGAGCCATTGCAGTGTGTTCCTGGGTGGATGCAGACGGTATATCTGGAGGGCGTGTAGGGGCGATGCTTGTCATCTGGAGTTCGTAGTGCGCACTTCGCGTGGGCCTGGCTGGGGCATGAATTCCCCGGCTGAAGAGGAGCCCCTGAAGGGGCTTGGCAGTTTTAGCCAGGGATTTCAATCCCTGGCATCCATGAGCGCTGAAGCGCTCACTACAAACCTACAATCCGAGCGCTGAAGCGCTTACTACAAACCTACAATCCGAGCGCTGAAGCGCTCACTACAAACCTACAATCCGAGCGCTGAAGCGCTCACTACGAACCCACGCCGGGAATGGCAGCGGACTGTGGTCCGCCGGGAGCAAAAAGATGGTAATCTGCGAAGGTGGGGCGGGTACAAGGCCTGCCCCTACGGATGGGGGATGGTGGCGGCGATACGGTTTGGCGTGATACGTGGCTTTGATAGGGATGGCTACACGGCGGAGGTAGAGCTGGTGGGGTATCCTGGCACAGTTCTGACAGGCGTGCCGGTGTCGTTTGCCGTGCGTGAAGATTGGGTGGTGGACGGGGTGTCTTGTGTCCTGTTGGTTGGGGATGATTTTCACCCCTCGGATGCGGTGGTGGTGGCGCTGTATGGTGGGCGTCCGGCGGATGATCCGCGCTTCGATCCCGTCGTGGGGCATAGGCACAGGGGACTTTTGGGGGACGGCCCGGTGCTGGGCTGAAGAGCAGTGGAGGAGATGGAGGCGAACACGAGGTTTGCCCGTGCGCACATGGGAGGCATGGCATGAGGTTGTGGCTGTATCGGGTGCTGTTTGTTTTGGCAAGGTGGTGGCTGGAGCGTGAGTTTGAATCTGGTGCAGGTGATCAAAGCGTTTCTGTCGGATATACGGCTGTTCAGCAAGGTCGTGGTAAGGCGTCCGCTGAGGTCGTATCAGTTAGAGCCGGCGAAGGCGATCGTGGATAGCGTGATCAACCGCAAAGGCTTGACCTTTGCGGTGGTGATGAGCCGGCAAGCGGGCAAGAACGAATTGTCGGCGCAGTTAGAGGCGTATTTGATGAACCTGTTCCAACAGGTACGCGGGGCAAGCCTGGTCAAGGCGTCGCCGACATACAAGCCTCAGACGATCAACAGCAAGATGCGCTTGCGCGATTGCCTGGACAATCCCTGGAACCGGGAGTTTCTACGCGGGGACGAGGGCTACATCGTCCGTCTTGGTTGGTGTCGTTGTTTCTTCTTCTCGGCTCATCCTAGCGCCAATGTCGTGGGCGCGACGGCGTCGGTGCTCTTGGAGTGCGATGAAGCGCAAGATGTGGATGCGGAGAAGTGGGACAAGGAGTTTGCGCCGATGGGTGCGTCCACGAACGTCACGACCGTGTTCTACGGCACGATGTGGACCAGTCGGACGCTGCTGGCGCGGACAATACGGAGGCTGCAACAGCAGCAACAGCAAGACGGGGTCAAACGCGTGTTCCTGGTGCCATGGCAAGAGGTAGCGGCAATCGTGCCGGCGTATGGCGAGTACGTGCGCAAAGAGATGGCGCGGCTGGGTGCGAACCATCCCATCATCAAGACACAGTACGAGTTACAGGAGATAGATGAAGCTGGACGGCTGTTCACGGCGGAGCGCATCGCGCGAATGCGTGGGACACACAGTAGGCTGCGGCATCCGCACGATGGGGAAATGTATGCGCTGACCGTTGACGTAGCCGGGGAGGATGAAGATGCGGAGCGGCGAGCGGATGAAGATGTGCGCGCGGAGCATCCACGCAGGGACAGCACGGTGGTTACAGTATTTCGCGTGGATCTGAACACTTTGGGTGATCCCCTCGTTGGGTATCCTCGCTATGAGGTGGTGAACCGCTACTGGTGGACGGGGCGCAAGCAGGCGGAGGTGTACGCGGCGATTGTTGATCTGGTGGGACAGTGGAAGCCATCGAGTTTGGTGGTGGATGCAACCGGGATTGGCGCGGGGCTGGCGGGCTTTTTGGTCAAGCGACTTGGGAGTGATAAGGACGATCCTCCGGGGCTGGTGGTTCCCTTCGAGTTCACGTCCGTGTCCAAGTCGGAGTTGGGGTGGGATTTCCTCGCCGTGATCGAGACGGGGCGGTACAAAGAGTACACGGATGACGGCGCAGCGGACACTGCACAGTTTTGGCGAGAGGTGGCGCAGTGCGAGTATGAGGTCTTGCCTGGACCGGGCAAGGTGATGCGCTGGGGTGTGCGCGATGCGACTGTGCACGATGACATGCTGGTCTCGGCGGCGCTGGTGGCGGTGCTGGACAAGTTAGAGTGGCGCGAGGAGG
The DNA here is from genome assembly GCA_014360905.1 of Chloroflexota bacterium. Taxonomy (NCBI): domain Bacteria; kingdom Bacillati; phylum Chloroflexota; species Chloroflexota bacterium. Next base: position 7,920 of record JACIWW010000021.1, on the reverse strand, counting down.
TAGAGGGGGAGGTGATCGCGCCAAACGATTATCTCGATGACGTAGACAGGGGTGCATTTGATGAATAGGGTGATAACAAGGGTTGCCTGTGTCGTGTTTGTGCTGTGTCTCGTGTCGTGCTGGTGGCCGGCCAGGTCGCCGGTCGTGCGCATCCACACGACGATGACGGTGTACGGGGAGATGGCGGATGGCTCCATCTGGGGTGAGCACACGGACTACAGCACGGCGCGGAGCACGTCTTACAGCGGCTCGGTCTCGTCCACAACGGAGCGGATAGGGCAGAACAAGACGGGTGGCAATGTGTACTCGGTTTATCGCTCGTATCTGAGTTTTGACACAAGCGAGCTGCCTGATGATGCGGTGGTTTCCTCTGCGGTGCTGTATGTGTGTGCGGATGCAGATTTGAGCGTTACTGACTTTTATGTGAAGGTCTATCGCTATGCCTGGACGGAGGCATTGACGCAGACGACGGAGGTGCGCGAAGCGAACTTTGACGGGGCGTACGGCGGCTCGGCGGCGCTCGAGGGCACTTTGCGTTACACCGGGGATGGGTGGAGTTCGGGCACATATTACAGCATGACGGTGTCCACCGAGGGGATCAATTTGACGGGTGACACGAAGTATGCGCTGGTGAGCGACAGAGACGTGAATGGTACGGCGCCATCGGGGAACCAGTACGTGTTCATCAGGTCGGCGGATTACAGTGGCACTTCGTCCGATCCTTATCTGGTGGTGGAGTACACGGTTCCTGCTACTCCTACGCCTACAGACACGGCAACGCCTACGGAGACTCTTATTCCTACAGCTACGCCTACGCCAACGAATACTCCAACGGCTGCGCCAACGGTTACACTTACTCCCACTCCTACCGGGATATGCCCCACTGCGATTACAGAGGATACAACGTGGGGGCCTGGTGCGGTGTACGTGCGCTGCAATGTGGGGATCGAGCCTGGGGCTTGCCTGACCATCACGGCTGGTACAGCAGTAGTGATGGTGGGCGACTATCACTGGGACGTGTGGGGCCGGCTGTATGCGGTGGGTACGGCGGAAGAGCCGATCGCGGTCACACAAGCGTACACAGCAACGGATTACGGAGCCTGGGGTCCAATCTACGTGCGCCACAATGCCGAAGCGCGGTTTGACTACGTGGACATCCTCTATGGCAACGGGATCAATGACGCAGGCGGAGCGGTGATCACACACTGCAACGTGCTCTCGAACACGTGGGGGATAGCAACGATGGGTGAAACGCGGGTGTACAGCTCGACCATTCGCTACAACAGCATTGGGGTGCTTGTGTACTACGAGGGGGAGCCGGAGATAGCGGACTGCAACATCTTGGACAACTACTTATGGGATGTGAAGATGCAGCAGCACAAGGACATAGAGATATTGGGCTGCTGGTGGGGGAGCAACCCGCCTGATGCTGCGCGTATCTGTGACTACGAGGACGATTTCACGCTGGGGCTAGTTCACCGGGAGCCGTATGCCACGGAGTGGATTGCGTGGTAGAGCCGTTTGTCGTGAGCCACACTTCCCCGCTCCAGGCGGATAACCTCACCCCCAGCCCCCTCTCCTACAGCGTAGGAGAGGGGGCTTTTCGCGTGGGCTGTTGCCCACGCGGAGCGGAGGCCAGGGATCGAAATCCTCCAGGCGACTCCCACGCCTCCCCCTGGCGGGTTTGTAGTGAGCGCTTCAGCGCTCATGGACACCAGGGATTGAAATCCTCCAGGCGACTCCCACGCCTCCCCCTGGCGGGTTTGTAGTGAGCGCTTCAGCGCTCAAGGACGCCAGGGATTGAAATCCCTGGCTAAAACTGCCAAGCCCCTTCAGGGGCTTCTCACATTCAGCCGGGGAATTCATTCCCCGGCTATGCAGGCTGGGCTCCCACGCCCAGCCTGCTGCTAATGCCTCTCCGCGCGCTCTGCGGTGAAAGCAGGCGCGGGCTGTTGTCCATGCCGAGCAGGAATTCATTTGAAATGAAAGCAACTTTGTGGTAAAATATGAGCGTCCATGTGAAAGGAGATGGGCATGTCAGAGAATTGGTATGGAAAACCTAGAGTGCCCCAATCTACCAGCGAAGAGTTGGAGCAGCTTCTCCTGAGCAAACTCAAGCGTTGCCAGGATGAATACTGCAGAACCCTCTGGGACCTGGCATGGCTCTGCAGCCACAAGGGACGCCAAGAACGGGCCTGCAAATACATCAGGAAACTCCTGGCCGTTGCGGATGACCTGGAACTGACGGCAGCATGTTACCTGGCCCTTGGCCAGTTCATGGAGCAGACCCGCGACTATGACGCAGCCTGCACCTATTATGCCCAGGCCTATGCCCTGGAACCAGTTGACCCGCACATTGCATATTTTGTCCACAACAACCTGGGATACTGTCTAAACCGATTGGGACGACACGAAGAAGCAGAATCTTACTTGCGCATGGCAATCCAGATTGACCCCAGCCGACAAAATGCCTACAAGAACCTGGGCATTTCCTTGGAAAGTCAGCAACGTTTCGCCGAAGCAGCCGAGTGCTATCTGCAAGGGATTCAGGCCGATGCTTCGGATTCCCGTGCCCTGTGGCTTTTGGAGGAACTCGTCAGCGACCACCCGGAGATTGCCCAGTGCATCCCAGACCTGTTCCTTCAGTTGGAGCGTTGTCGCGCCGCTGTCCAAGCTGCCCGATTCGGCAGTCTGACGGAGACAAATCCGTAGCAATGCGCTACAGTTGAGTGACGGCCATCAGGTTTGTAGTGAGCGCTTCAGCGCTCGGATTGCCTCACCCCCAGTCCCATCTCCACTCTACCCTGACCCTCCCCGTCAACGGGGAAGGAACGGATGGGGGTGACCATCTGGGTCGTGGCGCCACCGGGACAGAGCCTGGCGGAACGGCAGGCCGCCATCTTTGCCGAATTGGCCAACAGGTATCCCGAGGCTCAGGCAGCCATGGAATGGAGCGGCAAGCCGATGGACGTGAATGATCCGGCGCTGGCCGAACGCATTCATGGGTTGCCTCCTGCTAGTTGATAAAGGGGGGATTCGGCTATATAAAATATGAATGAGCGTCGTCGGAAGCGGTGCTCCAATCCAAGTTGCCTAGCCCAAACGCCCGGTATTATAGTCAGGGTTCAGTATCAGTCAACTGAGCGGGATGCTATACCGAATTGATTCTGTCTAGGAATCGGGGTAGTCAGGGCCGAAATAGTTCGGTCTACTCAATAGTTAGCGCGGACGCGCAGCGTCCGCGCTAACGGCGCGGCGGATTTCGTCCGCTTGCTAGCCTTCGGCTCGCTGACGCTCGCCTCCGGCTAGCAAGCGGATGGAGCCGACGCTCGCATCGGCGCTGACGCGCCTCCGCTATGCGCGGCTCATCCGCCGCGCCGTTATATGACATTCCGCCCGCCCAAAAATTAGGAGGTTAAAACAATGAACAAAACAGAAAATATACAAAAAGTTTTATTTAAGAATGAGGAACCCCAAACTAATAGTATGGGTTTAGTGGTGGAAGATAAAGATGATAAACAGAAATACATACTTGAGGAAATTAAGAATAAAGTTATTTTAGGTGATACATTCAAAGTACTTAAGAAAATAGATGACGAAGTTTTTGATTTGGTTTTTATTGACCCGCCTTATTTTTTACAATTACCAAACAAAGAATTAAGGCGGTGGACAGTAAAAGCTGTAGTTGAAGGAGTAAATGACGAATGGGATAAATTTTCTTCATTTCAAGAATACGATTATTTTATCCAAAGGCTCCTTATGGAAGTAAAAAGAGTAATGAAGCCTACCGCTACGATCTGGGTTATTGCAACGTATCACAGCATTTTCAGAATTGGAAAAATTATGCAGGATTTAGGCTACTGGATACTTAACGATGTTATATGGGTAAAGACTAATCCCATGCCTAACTGGTTAGGTGTAAGATTTACAAATGCTACTGAAAACCTAATCTGGGCTGTAAAAGATAAACATGTTAAAGGACATACTTTCAATAAAGAATTTGCAAAAAAAGTTAGTATTGGTAAGGTAGGTGCTAATGTCTGGGTATTCCCTCTTTGTTGGGGAAATGAAAGGCTTAAAGACGAAAATGGTAAAAAATTACACTCTACGCAAAAGCCTGTAGAGCTTCTCAAAAGAGTTATTTTGACATCCACGAAAGAAGGAGATTACTATGACAACTAAAGTTGAAGCGATAAAAAAAGTTTTGGAGGAATTTAATGGTATTGCGACTTGGAAACAAATTTACGAGAACATAGAAAAATATTATCCAGCAGTAAAAGCAAGTATTGCTTGGAAAGAAGGCATTAGAGGCGTTTTATACAGAGAGATAAAGAACAATAGAAATTTTAAAAGAGTGGGGCTGGGAATTTTTGCTTTAAAAGATTATAAAGAGGAACCTACACCAGAGATAAAGGAAAAACAAAAAATGCACCCTTATATAGAAGGCATTTGTCTTGAATTAGGGAATTTTCACAATTTTCTCACATACACACCTGACAAAACTGCTATTTTTAAAGATAGAATTTCTTTAAGTCAACTCGAGAGTCTCAAACATTTTCCATCTTTTACTTATCCGGAAATAATAGAAGAAGTAAAAAGAATAGATGTGATATGGTTCAATACGGAAGGTTTTTTATTTCCTCAGAAGGTTTTTGAGGTAGTAGACAGTCCCGGAACACTTTCAGATGCGATTAATCGTTGCGTCCAGTTGTTTTCTTTTAATTTGAATTTTTACATAATAGCCCCTGAGGATTATAAGAATAGATTTGAAACAAAAATCAGCAAAGAGCCTTATTTGAAGTTCAAAGAAAGATTTTTATTTAGAAATTATGAAACAATTTTGAAGTTCTACGAAGAAACACTCAAATATAATGAAGTTAAAAAAGGGGTGTTATAAATGGATTACGAAACGTTTTGCAAAATTTTAAATAAACATATATTAGAGACAGAAAAGTTAGATTTGTTAAGAAAAATTGCTGAAGACGAATTTTTGCATAATTCAGAATTATTTACTTTAAAACAAAGAACATCTTTGGAGATTATAAATCAGGCAAAAGTCTTACAACACCTTCTACAATCCCATGAAATCCGCATGGGTGATGCTCTTGAGGAAATTATAGAAGAAATACTGAGGTCTCTCGGTTTTAAAATTTTGTCTAAAAGCATTGTAAATGAAAGTGGCGAAACGTTATCATTGGACCAGTATTTTACAGATGGGAAAGTATATTTTTTCATTGAGCAAAAGGTGAGAGATGACCACGACTCTGCAAAAAAGCGAGGGCAAGTCTCTAATTTTGAGACGAAACTTGAGATTTTGCATAAAAAGCATGGTTCAGCCCTATTCGGATTTATGTACTTCATTGACCCTGACCTTTCTAAAAACAAAAATTATTATCTTCAAGAACTTGAGAGACTTAAAAAATTCTATGGCGTTAAAATCCGTCTTTTCTATGGCAAAGAATTATTTGAATATTTAGAGCATCCTGAAATATGGGATGATATTCTTTCATGGCTAAAACAATGGAAAGACAGTTTACCAGAATTGCCAGAAATTAATTTCGACACGACACCGAAAGAAAGCTTTGAAGAAATCAAGGGTTTGGAATTAAGAAGTTGGAGAAAAATTTTGCACAATGATAAATTATGGGATGAAGGAATTATAAAAACAGTATTCCGAGAGGGTTCTACTTTAAAACTTTTGATTTCATATTTTAAGACACAACATGGCACTCCTTACAGAGAATTAGCGACTGGCTTAATTGAAAGACTGGGAGAATATTATGACGATAAAAACAAATAATGAAAAAGACTGGCGGGCGGAACGCTTCGTCGCTTCGCTCCTCGCCCTCACTTCGTTCGGGTTATATAACATGCGGCTGGAGCCGACACGCTCCGCTCGGTCGCTGCGCTCCATCGCTCCGCGTGCAGCTGAAGCGGATACCGTTAGCGCGGACGCGCAGCGTCCGCGCCGTTAGCGCGCTCAAGTCGTGGGCGAAAGTTCATGGAAAGGAGTCCAAAAATGAACGCGAAGAACACAGAGAAAGGAGATGCACCATGTCACGCACAACCACACTTGGGAAAGTTCTGCTTATCGGCTTGCTGGCTCTTTTGATGAGCCTCGGCCAGCTACATCCCGTTTCCGCCGGGACTAACGTTTGGACCAGCATTGGGCCGGAAGGCGGAAACATTCAGGCCCTGGCGATTGACCCGCAGACGCCGACCACCCTCTATGCCGGGACAGAGTGGGGCGGGGTGTTCAAGAGCACGGACGGTGGCGCTTCGTGGAGCGCGGTCAACACCGGCCTGACCGATACCCGTGTCCGGGCCCTGGCGATTGACCCGGCGACGCCGACCACCCTCTATGCCGGGACAACATGGGGCGTGTTCAAGAGCACGGACGGCGGCGCTTCGTGGAGCGCGGTCAACACCGGCCTGACCGCTACCGTTGTCTACGCCCTGGCGATTGACCGGGCGACGCCGACCACACTCTATGCCGGGACATGGGACGGGGTGTTCAAGAGCACGGACGGCGGCGCTTCGTGGAGCGCGGTCAACACCGGCCTGACCGATACCTATGTCTGGGACCTGGCGATTGACCCGGCGACGCCGACCACCCTCTATGCCGGGACATATCGCGGCGGGGTGTTCAAGAGCACGGACGGCGGCGCTTCGTGGAGCGCGGTCAACACCGGCCTGACCGATACCCGTGTCCTGGCCCTGGCGATTGACCCGGCGACGCCGACCACCCTCTATGCCGGGACATGGGGCGTGTTCAAGAGCACGAACGGCGGCGCTTCGTGGAGCGCGGTCAACACCGGCCTGACCGCTGCCTCTGTCTGGGCCCTGGCGATTGACCCGGCGACGCCGGCCACCCTCTATGCCGGGACAGTGTGCGGCGGCGTGTTCAAGAGCACGGACGGCGGCGCTTCGTGGAGCGCGGTCAACACCGGCCTGACCGCTGCCTATGTCGCGGCCCTGGCGATTGACCCGGCGACGCCGACCACCCTCTATGCCGGGACAGGGGGCGGCGGGGTGTTCAAGAGCACGGACGGCGGCGCTTCGTGGAGCGCGGTCAACACCGGCCTGACCAATACCATTGTCCTGGCCCTGGCGATTGACCCGGCGACGCCGGCCACCCTCTATGCGGGGACATTGGGCGGCGGGGTGTTCAAGAGCACGGACAGCGGCGCTTCGTGGAGCGCGGTCAACACCGGCTTGATGGATACCTATGTCGGGGCCCTGGTGATTGACCCGCAGGCGCCGACCACCCTCTATGCCGGGACATGGGGCGGGGTGTTCAAGAGCACCGACGGCGGCGGGAACTGGAGCGCGGTCAACACCGGCCTGACCGCTACCGATGTCCGGGCCCTGGCGATTGACCCGGCGAGGCCGGCCACCCTCTATGCCGGGACTAGGGGCGGCGGGGTGTTCAAGAGCACGAACGGCGGCGCTTCGTGGAGCGCGGTCAACACCGGCCTGACCAATACCAATGTCCAGTCCCTGGCGATCGACCCGGCGACGCCGGCCACCCTCTATGCCGGGACAAGGGGCGGCGGGGTGTTCTCTATTCAGCAACTGATCAACAAGATTTACCTGCCCCTTATCCTGCGCAATCGGTGAGGACTAGTGCCAGACGGCGCATGGAGGCAAGCGAACATTCCAGGCCAAAGAGGCGCGGGCTAACCCGCGCCTCCAGCCGATACGTTCTACTCCGCGGCGAAGGTGGAGCACAGACCGTTAGGTAGTTTACTAGCCGCCTTCCTCGCTCGGCGTGGGCAACAGCCCACGCCGGGGAACGGCGGACTGTGGTCCGCCGGGAGCAGGCATGCCATCAGCGAGTAGGGGAACGAATGGGCAGAGCGTAGCCGTTCGTTGATGGCTATCCCTTGTAACAGACCGCGCCAGACCGGGGAATGAATT